>DAINPX010000169.1:0-7208 GCA_036743235.1 Melioribacteraceae bacterium | reverse complement strand
CTTCATTAAAAAGTTTTGTTGCTTTAGTGCTGTTAAATCCAACAAGATTATTGTAAATATAATCAATAAATTTTTTGTCATACTTAGCCAACCGATAATGTGCTAAAGAATTTATATCTCCCCAACTCCACCAGTAATCGCTACCCGCTTTATCGGCAAATGTTTTCGCATCTTCTAAAAGTTCTTTTTTTCCGGTTGTAATATATAACTCAGCAGCCCCTAATGCTAATTTACCTAAGTAGTTTTTATCAATATACATCCCAGTACCGCTGCTATCAACATTAGGAACATTTTTATAAATTGAATATAAATTTTCGGCTTTAGTTAAACATATATTTGCAAATTCATTATAATTCAATCTTTCTGTCCATATTCTTGAAGCAAGAGACATTGTTGCAACATATATTCCAACTAAATTTTTTCCTATTCCAACAAAGCCTGGTCTATCAAATTCCAATACGTCGTTTTCCGGTAGTCTCCAACCAACTTGTTGATCTTGCCAACCTTGAACTTGAGTTATTAGTTTATCCATCTGATAATTTGATCGTATTAACCAATCTAATCCTATTTTTGCCTCTTCAAGAATATCAGGAACACCTGATTTATCATGATCAAATTCAAATTTTTCAGGATTTTGTTCGTAAGAGAATAATAACATATAAGTAGCATATGCGGTTGTATTTACAAATTTTGTATAATCACCAGCATCGTGCCAACCGCCTGTTACATCTATAGTAGTAACGACAGTGTCTTTTCCAATAATTAATTTTGAAACATCAGCTTTATGGCAAATATTATGGAAAATTGGATTAGTATAACCGCAACGTTGAACTTTGTAAAAACGAAGTAAAGAATCTACAACACTATTATAAATATTTGTGTTAATAGAAAACGAATATGATTTTATCCCTTCATATTCTATAAAATATTTGCCTTTTGTTTGTAATTGGCTAAAATCAAATTGATATGAATAATTAAAGTCACCATATTTTCCTAACGAATTTCCTAATTTGATACTTAATACTTCTTTATTACTTGTGTTTTTAACCGTAATTATTTTATTATTTAGATTTTCGTTAGATAGTATTACTCCGCTTTTATAATCGTTTGGCAAATAACCTACTTGATCAACTCGAAAAAATATATCCCTTTTTGTCGAAGTTTCTGAAGCTGAATTGCACGTTAATAAAATAAGCGGAAAAAAGAGTAGCAAATAATTTAATTTTAATTTCATATCAATCTTTGCTTTTAAGTTTAGAAATAAGAGCTAATACGTAATTGTATTAACTCCTATAAATTATTATTTGTTCTATTTTTTTATTATTCCGATTCCCGGTCTATCAAATAGAGTGATTTTGCCATCAATTACTTTAGTCCCTTCATAAGGATCGTTTGATATTAATAAATTTCCGTCTAAATCAGCCCATTCAACAAAAGGAGATAACTGAGCTGCTGCAGCAATTGCACAAGAAGTTTCAGTCATACAGCCAATCATTAATCGTAAACCCAATGCTTTAGCCAGAGTAAACATTTTATGAGCTTCTCTCATGCCTGTACATTTCATAAGTTTAACATTAATACCTGAATAAATACCATGTGCTTTTTTTACATCATCTAACCTTTGCACAGCTTCGTCTCCAATAGTAGGTAATGGACTATGCTCAGTTAACCAAGCCATATCGTCTATTTGTTCTTTTGGCATTGGTTGTTCTACGAATACAATTCCCTTTTCCTTTAACCAATGTATCATATCTAATGCAAATTCCCTATCTTTCCAACCTTGATTAACGTCAACTGTTAAAGGTTTATCTGTAACCGAACGAATTGTTTCAATCATTTCTTTATCCGTTTCTCTGCCCAGTTTTACTTTTAAAACTTTATATTCATCAGCTTCTTTTACTTTTTGTTTAATAACTTCGGGAGTATCAATTCCTATAGTAAATGTAGTTAAAGGAGTTTTATTTTTGTCCAATCCCCAAATCTTATACCAAGGTTGATTCATAATTTTACCCAATAAGTCGTGCATGGCAATATCTACGGCAGCTTTTGCTGCAGTATTTTTAGGTGCAACAGAATCTATATACTCAAGTATATTGTCTAAATCAAACGGATCGTTAAATTGAGAAAGATCAACTTTTGAAAGGAAATTTGCTACTGTTTCGTGCGATTCTCCCAAATATGGAGGCATGGATGCTTCACCATATCCAATAATTCCTTCCCATTCAATTTGAGTTAGCATAACCGGTGTAGTTGTTCGCGAAGATGTTGCTATTGTAAAAACATGCTTTAAATCTAAGGTATAAGGTTGATAAGTAAGTTTCATTTTGGACGTTCCGTTGTTTTTTGCAAATAATGGTGAATTTGTCATCGGTATTAGTAGTGCTCCGGTTGCTAATCCTGCACTTTTCATAAAATCTCGTCTATTCATTGTCATAAAATAATTCTCCTTTATATTGTCCGAAGTTTTTCAATGTGTAAATACCGTTTTTATCTAATGAATTTAATATCCGTTTTGCTCTAATAAATTGTTTTAATCGATACTCATTAAAATTAGGTTTGTTTTTATCAAAACTATCAATACTAATCTCTCCTGCCGAATGAATAAAATCCATATTTCCAACATATATAGCCACGTGAGTTATTCTTTCAGGACTATTTTCAGTCGCCTTTTTCCCAAAAAACAATAAATCTCCTGGCTTGCAGTTTTCAAAACCGTTTTTTGTATCAACTAATTCGCCGGTTAGTACTTGTTGCGAAGCATCTCTTTGCAATAAAACACCGTTCATGTAATAAACGGTTTTAGAAAAACCACTGCAATCCATTGCTTTTGAAGAAGTACCACCCCAAAAATAAGGCATGCCAATAAATTTATAAGCCATTTCTACAATAGATTCTTCAGTAGGAACTGTTTTTGTTAACCATTCATCAAAATAATCACAGTATTCTTCTTCTATAAATCCCACTCTACCGTTTGGATATTCAACTTTAATAAAGTTATCTTCTTTATCCAAAAACTTCAATAAACTACCCATTACAACATCGCTAACCCTCCTAGATTTTTTATCGGCTTTGGAATATACAAACCCAAATTCATTTGTATAAATAATTTTTTTTGCAGTCATCCAATTATTTACTTCCGTCAAATTTGTCAAGCTAACCCCGTCATTATCTACCCATCCAATATATCCATCAGGTGTTTGAATTTGATACCAACCATCTTTTTTATTGAAGACCTTAACTGCAGTACCAAGCAACGATTGAGTAGCCATTTCAGATGCATGGTCAGGATTAAATCTAATATTGGCTACTGAGAGGTTAATTATACCATATTTTTTTTCGCCTAATATTTTGGAAGGTAAAACAATAATTAAGTCTTGATATTTAATATTTTGTTTATCTAACTCCGTAATAATTTCATTTTTAACGCTTTGTAAGTTTGTTTCTCCCTTAATTAAAATATTTCCGTTTACATTTTCTGCTTCAATATTAAATATAGAAGTCCTCTTATCGGGTGCAAACTCATTTTTTACTTTTAATAAAATAGATTTTACTTTTTCCATATTAGTTTCCTCCGCATTAATTAACGAAACTGAAAATATCAATACCATAACATAATAAAATAAATATCTTTGCATAGAATCTCGTTAAATTATTATAAAAAAATTATCAAAAATTAAATTTAATAAAATTATTAAAAGTATAATATAACTTTTTAATATTTTTTTTATTTTTTAATAATAATGGGATAAATATTCATTTTCTTTTGCTTTTTTTTTAACTTTTAACAATATTATATTTTTAATTCTTATACTTATTTTTTTATTAAACTTATGGTGTATATGAATAATAATAGAGAAAGTTGGGGCAGTAAAATTGGTTTAATTTTGGCAGTAGCTGGTAATGCAGTTGGTTTAGGTAACTTTTTGCGCTTTCCCGTTCAAGCAGCTCAAAACGGAGGTGGTGCTTTTATGATTCCTTATTTTATCTTCTTTTTACTTTTAGGAATACCACTAATGTGGATTGAATGGGGCATTGGAAGGCATGGTGGGAAATTTAATCACGGAAGTACTCCGGGTATGTTTCATGCAATCTGGAATCATCCGATTTCTAAATATATAGGTTCTTTAGGATTATTTATATCATTTATTATTTTAGTGTATTATACTTATATTACTTCTTGGACACTCGGATTCAGTTTTTTTTCAATTTCGAAAATGTATTTTGGACTGGATAGTTTTAGTTCTATGAAATCTTTTTTATACAGCTATCAGGGAAGAGAAATTACAAATTCTTTCTCAAATCTCGCTCCTGCTTATCTTTTCTTTGTTATAACCTTTATTGCTAATTTTTTTATTTTATATAAAGGTATTTCCAAAGGAATTGAAAAACTTGCAAAAATTGCAATGCCTACACTTTTTATATTTGCAATTATTATAGCAATACGCGTATTAACTTTGGGAATTCCGGATCCTTTAATACCAGAAAATTCTGTTTTAAGCGGTTTTGCGTTTATTTGGAATCCTGACCTAACAAAATTAGATGATCCAAAAATATGGTTAGCAGCAGCCGGACAAATATTTTTTACTTTATCAGTTGGGATGGGGTCTATTCAAGCATATGCTAGTTATCTAAGACCAAAAGATGATATTGCCCTATCCGGATTAACGACTGCTGCAACAAATGAATTTGCAGAGGTTATATTGGGTGGTTCAATAGCAATTCCAATTGCAGTCGCTTTTTTTGGTATTACCGTAACAACTCAAATGGCAGCCGGTGGTGCTTTCGATTTGGGTTTTGCGTCTTTACCTCTTGTTTTTGAACGAATTCCTTTTGGTCATCTTTTTGGCTTTTTATGGTTTTTATTATTGTTTTTTGCAGGTATTACTTCATCTGTTGCCATGGGGCAACCGATTGTTGCTTTTTTAGAAGATGAATTTAAACTTACTAAAAAACAAGCTGTAGCATCAATTTCGTTCTTAACATTTGTAGTAGTTCAATTTGTAATATTTTTTTTGAAAAACGGAGTTTTGGACGAAATGGACTATTGGGCAGGTACTTTTGGATTAGTGGTATTCGCTTTATGTGAGGTAATTATATTTATGTGGTTTTTTGGAGATGATAAAGCCTTCAAAGAGATAAATGCAGGTGCTGAGATCAAAATTCCAATTATTTTTAAGTATATTATGAAATATATAACTCCTACAATTCTAACTATAATTATGATTTGGTGGTTAGTTAAAGATGCTATTCCTATATTTTTTCTTAAAGGAGTTTCTGAAGAAAATATACCTTTTGTTATTGGAACTAGAATAGGTATGCTTTTAATTTTAATTTTATTATTCGTATTAATTCATTTTGCGTTTAGAAAAAGAGGAAATCATGGAGCTTAAAACAGAAGGATATCTATTTTTAATTATCTCTTGGTCAATTATTCTTTTCTTAGTTGCTTATTGTTATAAAAAGGTACTATTTGGTAAAAAAATAAAAAAGCACTCATAAAATACTGAGTGCTTTTTATTTTTATAATAAAAAAATTATTAACCAAAAAATGTTGTGGCAACTTCGTATAAATCTTCAGTTACTACTTTCAATTCTCCAACTGCATCGGCAAGTGGAACGGCAACTATACTTGTACCTTTTAAAGCAGCCATTTTGCCCCATTCTCCTATATTAACTAGTTCTGCAGCAAACACACCGAATCGGGTACCTAATACTCTATCAAAAGCAGTAGGAGTACCGCCACGTTGAATATGTCCTAAAACGGTAGCACGAGTTTCAAAACCGGTTCTTCTTTCAATTTCTTCAGCAACTACGTTTCCAATTCCTCCTAACATAACATGACCGAAAGAATCTTTTTTCATGCTTGCCAATACAAAAGCTCCGTCTTTTCCTTCTTCTTCTTCAGCTTTAATTTTTGCACCTTCGGCAACAACAACAATGCTAAATGACTTTCCTGTAGCGTGTCTTCTTTTTAACGAGTCGCAAACTTCGTCTAAGCTAAATTCTTTTTCAGGTATTAAAATTATATCCGCACCACCGGCTAATCCGCTATATAATGCAATCCAGCCTGCATGTCGTCCCATTACTTCTACAACCATAACACGATTATGAGATTCAGCAGTTGTATGCAATCTGTCAATTGCCTCTGTTGCAATATTTAATGCAGTATCAAAACCAAAAGTATAATCTGTAGCATTTAAATCATTATCAATGGTTTTTGGTACACCAACAACATTTGCACCGGCTTTATATAATTTAGCTGCAATACCTAAAGTATCTTCACCACCAATAGCAACCAAAGCATCTAAACCTAATTCTTTCATATTATTAATAGCTGTTTGTTCGCCATTTGGTACTTTATATACGTTTGTACGCGATGATCCTAAAATTGTACCGCCACGATGTAGAATGCCTGATATTTCTTCCATTCCCAATGGTTCGCAATTTTTTTCTAATAAACCTTTCCAACCGTTTTTTAATCCGACACATTCATGTCCTAATTTAATTGATTTGCGAACTACTGCACGAATAACGGCGTTTAAACCTGGGCAATCGCCTCCGCCTGTTAAAATTCCAATTTTCATTTATATTCTCCTTATTGAATTAATTACAATAATTTTAAATTTGCTAATTTTACTAATAGGTGTTTAACGCCGAAATCTTCAAACGCAACAGTAACTTTTTGCATTTCTCCGGATCCGGTTATTGCTTGTATTTTACCAACACCAAAATTTTCATGACTTACTCTACTTCCGACACGTAAATTTCGACGTTCCTGATCAAAATCATCAAATCCTTCTTGATAAAATTCATCAAAATACGTTTTACGTTTGTTACCTGCTTTTCTCCCCGGTCCACCATTAACATCCATAATTGTATCTGGGTCAATTTCTCTTAAAAAGCGTGATTTTTCTTGATACGCAACTTCTCCGAAACGATATCTTGAGCGCGCATATGTTAGATACACTTTCTTTTCGGCTCTTGTTAATGCAACATAAAATAAACGTCTTTCTTCTTCAGCTTTTGCATCACTATCAAATTTTTGATTTAAAGGAAATATATCTTCTTCCAATCCGGTAACAAATACAATCGGGAATTCTAATCCTTTTGCCATGTGAACAGTCATCAAGGTAATTGAATTTTCGGCATTATTCATCTGATCAACACCGCTAACAAGAGATACTTCTGCAAGAAAATCTTCGACTGTT
>DAINPX010000168.1:0-7212 GCA_036743235.1 Melioribacteraceae bacterium | reverse complement strand
TATTTAAGGGTGCAATTGTAGGTCTTATATATCTAACACTATCGCGTAAAATCGAAAAGTTTTCGTAGTTAAGCACATGGTATTTATATTGTGCTCCGAATTTTATTTCATGATTATTATTAATTTGACTTGTAATATCAAACTTTGCACCGTATGTTTGCGATCTTTGATAATAATGCGAGTTCAAAGTTCCACCAGCCATAAATGTATAATTGGCAGCTACGTTTGATTTATAATCCGGTTGATATCTCGGATCTGCATGTAACCCGTCTAAACTCATACCGGCATAAAAATTAGCTTCATTACCGTTTTCATCCAATAATGGATATAAATATTGTTTATAATCGTTTATATTATAAGATCCTTGTAAAGTATAAAAAGTAGAATTACTTAAAGCATGTCTAACTTCCAAACTATTTAACATACCCCATTCGTAATTATTTAAATTTGCATCGGGGTTATACTTTAAATCATGGTTATAATATTGTTGCTTACTTTTTGAAAATAAAAAGTCGTAATTTATTTTGATTGTAGAAATTGGACGAAAAGTTAATTTACCTGTCCCGCTAAAAGATTTTCCCGCATCCATCGAAACGGTTTCGCCGTCACCACTGGAAGAAATTCTAATATCGTTAGGATTCATCGGATTTTTCCAAACAGAATCTGTGGGCAATTGCTCTCTTTTTCCGTATAAATATCCTCCGTCATCATTATATCTTCCGGATACAAAAAACGTTAAATAATTTTCTGCAAAAGGAATAGGTCCGCTAAAAGTAAATTCGCCAACATAATTATTTAAAGGATTAATATCATTAATATTATAAAAAATATCATCATGCGAACTTAGGTAATCACCCGTATAAAAGGAAACAAATCCCTTCTATTTGCTACTTCCTTCTTTTGTAACTGTATTTACAATACCGCTTAATGCATTGCCATACTCGGCATTAAAAGTACCGCTAACAACAGATAATTCTTGTATTGCATTTGTAGCAATACTAACCGATCTTGAATTATCAAACGGGTTTGATATTGATACACCGTTAACCGCATACGATATTTCGGTAGATCGACCTCCGCGTATATGCAATTCACCGCCGGCACCTTGTACAATACCTGCTTGTAAGGTTAGCAATTGTGTAATTCCTTCTACCGGAAGTGCTTCTATTTGAGAGGCATCTATACTTGTATGAGAAGAGGTTAAATCTTTTCTAATAAGTGGTGCTTCAGCCTGAACAACAATCGTTTCTAACGCAACATCTTCCGTTGATAAAATTACATCTAATCTTGTCGTAAAATCTACAGCTACTTTAACATTTACATAACTTCTTTTTTGATATCCTACTCCGCTAAAAAGTACGGTATAACTGCCGGGCGGAATATTATTTATAATAAAGTTTCCGTCAATATCTGTTGCAGCACCCATTGTAGTACCCTGTAAAATCACATTAATACCGGGTAATGGTTCACCGGTTTCTTTATCGGTTACTTTACCCGATATTTTACCGGTTGTACCTGCTAATATTGTCGCAGAAAAACAAAAGAAGAATATGTAACTAAACACAAATAGTAATTTTTTACTCATTACTATTCCTCCAAAATAATTAATTAATATCAGACTTATATGTGTGATTATTAAACACACGAAATGAATAATTGAAACAAAGAACGAAAAGAAAATAAAAAGAGCCGTGAAGGAATTCACGGCTCAGGTAAGAATGTGCTAAATTATTTTACTAAACTCATTTTAATTGATTTAGTATAGTTACCGTATTTTAATACTGTAATATATGTACCGCTTGCTACAGGTTGGTTAAAACCGTTTGTTCCGTCCCAAGTAACTTCATAAGAACCTTTTGCAACGTCTCCGTTAACCAAAGTTTTAACTTCATTTCCTAAAATATCATAAACTTTTAAGCTTATGTTTTTATTTAATGGTAAAGTAAAGTTAATTTTTGTTGAAGGGTTGAATGGGTTTGGATAGTTTTGTGATAACTGATAATCTTCAGGATTAACAACTGTTAAATCTAAAGGTTTTACACCAACTGCTGTATATTCCAAAACTCTTAAATTAATAGCTGTAGGATTTCTAACCTTCCAAGTTTGTACAGGAACAAAAGCTACTGTTAAAGTATCCCATTCATATCTTTTATATGTAATAGAATCGGCAACACTCTGATAGCCTAACATGATGTCTTTATCTCCGTTTCCGTTCAAATCGCAACCCGGGTACATTCTGGAGATAAAAGGACTTTCATAATAAGTAGTATCAACAACACCTAATGAATCATAAATATCTACATTATGAAATACTGCTGCATCACCTTCGTACCAAATAGCTGCATCGTAATTTGCTTTATCAAATTTTGAGCCCGTTCCTTTGTATTCCAGAGCAATTAAATTATAACCTGCCGAACCGCCTAATAACAATTCTTCACGACCGTTTCCGTTAAAATCGTATGCACCTGCTCCCCAATGTGCACCGTTAGTTTTTCCTGCAAGTTCCCATAATTTTTCACCGATAAAACCTGAACAAATACTATCAGTATGTTGTGAAGCTACCCAACCATAAATTCCGTCATTACTTGGTTGAGGGGCAACTAAAAATGCATAATAATTAATTGCTGAACCGGTACCTACATAAGTTACACCAAAAATTTCATCTTTTCCATCTGCGTCAACATCTGCCGGAAATACTCCCATATAAGCAGTTGCATCTTCATTTAAATATTTTGTATATTCTGCATAATGGTCAGTTCTGCCACTTGCAAGTGGAGTAGGAAATTGATAAGAATTTGCACCTAAAGGTCTAATTGACCAAAAACCGTAAAAATTCCAATAATGGTTTACAATTTCATTTGTTCCATCACCATCTATATCTGCAGGCACGGAATCCCAATATGAACCTGGTGAAAATCTGTTTTCAGGAGTTGTTGCAGGGTCGCCGCCTTCAATTTGCCAGCTGGCAAATCCTGGAAATTCTCCGTCAACGCCTAAAATATAAACTTTGCTATCTTCATTTGCAACTATTAATTCCGATTTTCCGTCTCCATCCATATCCCAGCAACCTGCTGCTTCACGATCTGTACGTACTCTTAATGCACCTTGTGATGTAAAAGCATCAAAAGTTAGAGTCATTGCAGGTTCTGTTCCGAATGTTTGACCGGTCGGATCCCATTCCCATACTAAAATTTCACCGGCATAACGTGCACCGCGTGGGTGAATAATTTCCATATTTCCGTCACCGTCTAAATCACCGGTACGTATCCAACGAGGAACCGAGTTAGGGTTTCCGGCTGATGGGCGTGCAGGAGAAGACCAAATCCTTTCAAGAACATTACCATTCACTTCAAATACATGCACTCTGCCACCATTAGAATAATCTGTAGCTAAAACTTCTTGTTTGCCATTCGCATTCAAATCATTGCCTACATAAATTCCTCTTACACCTTGATCTTTAGCCCATGGGCGTACAGAATCAGGCAAAGAGTAATCGCTGGCAGTGTTGAAAATTGCTATTGATGAAACTTGCTGTGCAAACATATAGCTGCTTACTATCACCAAGAACATCAATGTCGTAAATAACTTTTTCATTACATTTCTCCTTGTTTTGTTTAGTTAATTAAAAAGAGCTTCTTTTAAATTACTAATTTTTTATCAAAAAAAAGAAAAAAAAATGAAAATAATTTAAAATTCATATAAAAAAATGTTAATTTATACATCGAGAATAATTTTGATTTGAGTTTATACGAGGATTGTTATGATTAAGTATTCCTATCTATTGATTTTTATTTGCATTAGTTTTGTAAACGGACAAAATTTAAACGGAATTGACCTTTTTATTAAAGAAAGTATTAACCAACAACTTACTCCAAATGTTAATTTGGTAATTGGGAATAATACAGCTAATCTATATTTAAAATCTTTTGGTTATTACACATATTCCAACTATTCTAAATCAGTGGATAATAATTCAATTTACGACTTGGCTTCGCTTACTAAAGTTTTTGCAACTACTTTATGTATTATGAAACTTTATGATGATAATAAATTAAATTTAGATGATAAAGTAATAGAATATATTCCCGATTTTGGGGAAAACGGCAAAGATGACATCACTATTAAAAATTTGCTTTTACACAATAGCGGTTTACCGGCTTACTATTCCCCTAAAAATAATCAATCACCTACTGAAATTATTAATTCAATTTTTAAACTGAATAAAGCCTATAAAACCGGTGAAAAATATTTATACAGTTGTTTAAATTTTGTTACTTTAATGAAAGTTGTTGAGGCAATTACGGGTAAACAAATGTACCAATATTATAAAGAAATAATTATTGATCCTTTAAATTTAACCGATACTTTTTTTATTCCTCCCGATTCAATTAAATACAAAATTATTCCTACTACTCCAAACTTACAAGGTAAAGTACACGATCCATTGGCATTTGGATTAAACGGATTAAGCGGAAATGCAGGGTTGTTTTCTACAACAAAAGATCTTGCCAAAATATGTAGAATGTTACTTAATAAAGGTGAATTTGAAGGCAAGAATATATTTAGCGAATCAACAGTTTTACTTTTCATAACACAATATGATTCAAGTTCAAGCAGAGCATTGGGTTGGGATACAAACGGATTTTTAACTTCATCTGCCGGTACATATTTTTCAAAACAAACATTTGGACATACCGGTTATACTGGTACTTCTGTTTGGATTGACCCGGTCAATAATATTTTCGTAGTTCTATTAACTAATAGAGTATATCCTGATGATAAGGTTTCTTTAACCGAAATGAGAATAACACTGCACAATTATATTTTCATGAATTTATCTGGTATTCCTCCTCAACCCATAATTGAAAGCCTAATATTAAAAGATTCTTCTGTTGTTGTAACTTATAACAATCAAAGCACTTATGTTCCTGTTGATAGTACTTATTTAATTTATTCAATTAATAATATTTCAAATATACCGCTTTTACTTCCAAATAATAAATCAGAATTTTCTATTCCGTTAGTAGCAACAAAACAAACAAAGATAGATTGTAAATTATATAACGTAAGAAAAAGCAATGTTAGTCTATTTTCCGATGAATTTTCATTATTAAATAAACAATCAAAAGTTTTAATAATAGATGCTAATATAATAGAAAGTTCGGTTGAAAATAAATATAATACATATACTAAAAATTATATTAATAATTTACCAAGTAATTATGGTTATGAGTGCGTAAATATTAATTATTCTAAAAACATGAAAAATTTTGATGATTACAAAACTTTAATAATATACTCTTCCGAATCCTCTGCTCTCTCCCCTTTTACAGATTCAATTTATATTGAGAAATTAATAAATTATGTAAATAATGGTGGTAATATTTTAATAACGGGAAGTGAATTTGGTTGGTATTTGGGACGTGCAGAAGCCGGAAATTATTTAAATAATATTTACAAAAAACTTTTTAATGCCCAATATATTAGCGATAATGCTTCCACCAATAACTTAATTATTAATGATAAAAAACTACTTTCATCTGAAAAGATATCTTTTGGCACAGAAAAAGCAATTTACAAAACCAGAACACCGGATGTATTTAAGCCTATCAATAATTCTGTACCATTATTTTTGTATAATGAGAAAGAAACTGCGGGTAACATTATAACATTAGGAAAAGGGAAAATAATATATTTGGCATTTCCTTTTGAAAGTATTGAAAGTAATGATATAAAAAAAGATTTGATGTATTATATAATGGAAAAAATATTTGTGAAAAATATGGATTAATTTATTAGAGGATTTTATGAAAAAACTTAGCTATCTATCTGTTTATACTATTGTATTTTATATTTTTTTTAACACAATTAATTTTTGTCAAACAAAAATTGATAATTTATCTTCAATAAAATATTACGGAAATAATTTAATATTTGCCGATAACAATAATTGTTCAATTTACCTTTATAACAGTAATAATGCTATAAAAATTATTGAAGGACGTGGTGTAGGCTTGTATTATTCACTTAATGAAAAAAATGAGGTGATTGGTTATAAAGCCATTGAAGAAAATGGGTTACAGACTCCTTACATTTATAAATTAAGAGATAATAAAAGTTTACAATTGACTGAACCTGTTGCAAAATGCGGTCAGGTTTTCATTAACAATTTAGGGACAGTATGTTTTACTACCGAAAATTTTATTAATTTAATATTTATTGACGGAACTAAAAAATCTTATAATTTAGGTTATTATTCAAACATAACAAAAATTTCCAACAATAATAAGTTAATTGTTTATAATGACCACAACGATCAAATCTGGATATTAAATACAATAACCGGCGAAAAATTTCAAATTTCCGATAACATAAAAGGTTATTTTAACCCGAGCTTCAGTAATTCCGATAATTATTTATCGTATCAAGCACTGAACGGAGAAATATTTATTTATAACTTCAATTCAAAGACTACTAAAAATATTGGGATCGGATTTTCTCCTTCTTGGGCTAACAATTCCGATAGAATTCTATTCTATACTAAAATTATTGAAGGTGAAAAAGTAATTAATACCGATATAGAAGAATATGACTGCTATTTTGATGTTAAAAATAAATTAACAGAAAGCAATAATATTTTTGAAATAGATCCTTCTTACAATATTAACGATACTAAAATTGCATATTGTTTTTTAAATAAAGAGAACATTTGTGTTGCAGATTACAATAATAATAAACTTAATAATTCTACCGAAACCCAAATTAAAATAAATTATTTAGGAAAAATCTGCCATATTGTAATACACCAAATTTAACCGAAGCTATAAATATTCCCTATGTTCATCAGGTTTATGATATGCCTAGTTGGCATAACGGTCATTCATCTTGTGCCCCTACCGCCGCCATAATGTTATTGGCACATTATAAAATTTTACCTCATTGGTCGGTAAGTTGTTCTTCACCATATCAACATACAAATAATTACGGTAGATATGTTTGTGAAAGATACAATTACAGACAAATTGACTACAATTTTACAGCTACGGATGCAGGAGGAAATGAAACAAAGGGAGGATTTGGTTTTATGTGGTCTTCAGGAAGCCCTTATAGTAAAATGGCTGATTATTATAGATATCACGGAGTTGCAGCTACACAAACCGAGGCTCCACCTCATTCCGAAGCTACAACAGAAATTAATAACGGTTACCCATA
>DAINPX010000167.1:0-7218 GCA_036743235.1 Melioribacteraceae bacterium | reverse complement strand
TAATTATGGCATCTCAGCAACAAAAAGCTCAAATGTTAAATGCTTTAAAAGATTATATGGCTAATATGTTTGTTAACGATTTGTTAATAGCTTTATCGGTAACTACTTTAAGTTTTGCTTTAATTTTGGCTTATTTAAAAAATAAAATAAGTTCGGATATTTTAATATTACTATTAATTGTAATTAGCTTTTTCGATTTGGCAAGAATAGGAAGCAGAGGGGCTACTTATACTCCCGAAGCGGATATGAATGCAATATTTAAACAACCTTATTACATTACTGCTATTAAGTCTTTTAAGGATAATGAACCGCATAGATTGATAAATTTAAAAAGAGATAACTCAATGGGAACGGTTCAACATAACTCCAACTTTAACGCATACTTTTTAGAAGAAGATTTTTCAGGTTATTCGTCAATAAAACCAAGAACGTACCAAGATATTATTGATGTTGTAGGAAATGTTAATGTTACATTATGGCGTATGTTAAATGTTAAGTATGTAATAATAGACCAAAATATAAATTTCCCCGGTTTAACTTTGGCAACTACGGATAATAAAGATTTTGTATTTAAAAACCAAAATGCTTTACCGCGATTTTACTTTGTAAATAACGTTGAAAAAGCAAAAGGCATTGAGATTTTAAATAAAATTAAAAATAATGAATTTGACCCAAAACAAAAAGCTTTTGTTGAAGAGAATATAACTTTGGGTTTGGGTGATACGCTTGCATCTGTTACGTTAAATAAATACACCGATGAAAAAATTGTATTAAAAACAAAATCCTCAACAAGTCAGTTTTTATTTGCTGGAAATACGTACTTACCCGGTTGGAAGGCTTTTATTAACGGAAAAGAAGCTAAAGTATATAAAGCAAATTACGGATTTATGGGAGTTGTAGTTCCTAAAGGTAATAATACAATTGAAATGGTTTATGCCCCTAATTCGTTTTTTATTACCAAGTATTTAGCTTTAATATTAAGTTCGTTTACCATTGTTATTTTTATTGTAGGAGTTTTTACGCATAAAAAGAAGTTTAAAGATTAACTTAAATGCTAACAAAGCTTAAACATACATTTAAACATTCGGCTGTTTATAGTATTAGTAATGTACTTACTAAAGCAGCCGGAATTATTTTAATTCCTATCTATACCGATTACTTTAATCCCGAAGAATACGGAGATTTAGGGCTGTTAATTATTACTATTACTATTATTTCTCAGGTATTGGCTGCCGGTCAAGGTTTGGCATTACTTAGATACAATAACGATATAACATATAACGAGAATAAGGATAAAATATTTTTTACGTTAACTGTTTCGTTATTAATTTTAGTTTCGTTATTTACCGTTGCAGCAGAATTTTTAACCCCTTATATAGTTCAAAAAACATCTGACCCAAATAAATTTAACGAGCTTATACGTATTACCACATATATTATTTCTTTTACCGTATTAAACATCCTCTTCCTTAATAAATTAAGGGGGGACGAAAGATCGATAGCATATTCGGTAATAGGAATTGTAAAACTATTAGTTAGTTTAGTATTAACTATAGTTTTAATAATATATTTTAATCAAAATATTGAAGCAGTGTTATACGGTCAACTTGCGGGCGAGTTAATTAATTTTATTATAATTATTCCAATGTTAGTTAAAAACATGGAATTTAAGCTTTACTTAAAAATAATACCCGATTCAATAAAATTTGGACTTCCGTTAATTTTTAGTGCATTAGCAATGAATTTATTAAACGGAAGCGATAGGTATGTACTTAAATATTTATCGGGGGCAGAACAACTTGGTTTGTATGAATTAGCTTATAAGTTTTCGGGTATTATAAATATGTTTTTAATAATGCCGTTTAGTTTAACTTTAATGCCTGTTGCATATAAGTATTATAAAACGGAAGGCGATAAAAGATTTTATTCCAAATTAATGACATATTTGGCATTTATTTTAATATGGGCTGCATTATTCCTTTCGCTTACCGGAAAAGAATTGATAGAAATATTTTCTTCAAGCCCCGATTATTATCCTGCCTATAAGGTTGTTCCTTTAATAAATTTAAGTTATGTGTTTTTTGGTTTAAGTATGGTTTCATCTTTGGGAATGTATTTAACGGGTAATACTAAAGCGGTGGCGTATATTAATTTAATAGCTGCAATCTTAAATATTGCATTAAACTTTATTCTTATTCCTAAAATAGGTATGATGGGTGCTGCAATTAATACTTTGATAGCTTTTATTGTTTTGGTCGTTTTTACATATAAAATCTCTAATAAATATTATGAAATTGAATTTGAAATAAAAAAGATTTTGCTGATTATTATTTTAGCAACTATAATTTATTTTATTAGTTTACCGCTTAATAATTTAAGTTTATATGTTTCATTATCGGTTAAGGTATTTATTTCGCTTTTATTCCCCTTTATTTTATTACCGTTTAAGTTTTATGAAATAAACGAAATTTTAACAATAAAAAAAATATTTAACGCAATAATTAATTTGGCAAATAATAAAGATAAATTAACGGAAACAATTAAAGAAATATCCATAAAGCAAAAAAATGATAAAACAAATTAAAAATGTAATTAGAAAACTACTTAATACCCTTAATTTAGGGGGTATAGTACAACTGTATGTAGATAGTGCAATTAAAAATGACGGTTGGTTTAAAAGTTTTAAAACCAAACAAGCAATAGATAATAACGAAAGACCGATTCCTTGGTTAACTTATCCTTTTATTAAATTTATTGAAAATAGGTTGACAAATGAAATGTCGGTTTTTGAATACGGCAGCGGAAATTCCACAATTTGGTTTGCCGAAAGGGTTAAAGAAATAATATCGGTTGAAAACGATTTAAAATGGTATGAAATAGTTAAAATGCGTTTACCCAAGAATGCAACGGTTATTTATAGGCAATTGGAGTATCACGGAAAATATGCAGAAGAAGTATCAAACCATAATAAAAAATTTGATATTATTGTTATTGACGGAAGAGACAGAAATTATTGTGCCGAGCTTGCTGTAAAACATTTAAATGAAACGGGCGTTGTTTTTTTTGATAATGCCGATTTGCAAATTTATGTTAACGGAGTAAACTATTTGCACAATAACGGTTTTAAGCAAATTGATTTTTGGGGTATTTCTCCCGTTACTCCTCATGCAACTTGTACTTCACTGTTTTATAGACCGAATAATTGCCTAAATATTTAATGAAAGTTTTATTTACATTTAACGGATTGCCTCATTATTACAATTTTGTTTTAAACAAGTTAAACAAAATAAATAATTTGGAAATTGCGGTTGTTATACCAAATAGTGATGCAACCGGACTTGGCAAAGGGGTTCATCAAACCGAAAGCGATATTAAGTTTAAAGTTTATAAGTTGCCTACTTATAAAACTTATTATAAAAAGTTTTTTTTTAATGGAATAAAAACTGTTATAGAAGATTTTAAGCCGGATGCAATAGTTATGGTTTGGCCCCATAATTTAGCACTATTGTTTTATCCTCTATTTTATTTATTTCTTAAAAGACAAAAAATTAAACTTATTTATAAAGATATTCCTTTTTTATTGCCAAAATTTAAAGAAGGTATTACGGGTAAAAATTTAATAATGTTAAACGAAGATTTAACACCTTTTAAAATGACATTAAAAAAACGATTATACTTTTTTACTTTTTCGATAATAAGGTATTTATATTATAAGTTGTTTGATGCCCATGTTAATTATGTTGAAGATGCATATAGTATTTTGACTACATACGGTGTGAAAAAAGAAAAAATATTTATTACCTATAATTCGCCTGATACCGAAAGGTTGGAAATAGCCAAAGAAAACGCATTAAATTTGCAAAATATACTTCCCCACTCAAATTATAGAGTAATACATGTAGGGCGATTGGTTAAATGGAAAAAGGTTGACTTGTTAATAAATGCAATAAATGTTTTAAAAGAAAAATATCAGGAAATTGAACTAATAATAATAGGTAGCGGACCGGAAGAGTATAACTTAAAAAAACTAACCGAAAGTTTAAGATTAACGGATAATATTAAATTTGTTGGTGCAGTTTACGAACCGGAAATATTAGGACGTTACTTAATGGAATCGACTGTATATGTAATTGCGGGAATGGGCGGTTTATCTATTAACGAAGCTATGGTATTTGAAAAACCAATTATTTGTTCAATATGCGATGGTACCGAAAAAAAATTGTTGAAAAACGGTTTTAACGGTTATTTTTTTGAAAATGATAATTTAGATGATTTAATTAGAAAAATTGATATGGTGTTATCAGACAAAGAAGAAGCGGAATTAATGGGTAAAAATTCCTTTAATATAATAAAAAACGAAATTAACATAAATACCGTTTTATTAGGTTATATTAATGCATTTAATTATATTTCCAAAAATAAATTTAATTTAACTTTATGAAATTACTGTTCGAAATTTTATTTCGCGAGCCTTCTAAAATAATAAGATTTAAAAATTACTTAAAGTTTTTAATATTTGTTCTGTTTTACAGCGGCAAAAAAAGATATACAAAGACCAAAGTAAACTTATATGGAAAAAGTATTATAGTACCGGATACTTTATCTTTTGTTTGGCAGTTTCACGAAATTTTTGTCGAGCAATATTATAAATTTAATACAACTAATAGTAAACCAATAATTTTAGATTGCGGTGCAAATATTGGTTTAAGTGCTTTATATTTTAAAATGTTGTTTCCAAACTCGGATATTTATGCTTTTGAGCCGGACAACAATATTTTTGAATGTTTGAAAAATAATATAAATTCATTTGGATTAAAAGATGTAACCTTAATTAAAAAAGCCGTTTGGATACATAACGAAGGGGTTAAATTTTTTAGTGAAGGTGCAGACGGTTCGTCTATTTTTTCGGATAAGGCAGATAAATTGGTAGAATCTGTTAGTCTAAAAGAATTTATTGTAGGTATTGATAGAGAAATAGATTTTTTAAAAATGGATATTGAAGGGGCAGAAGTTGAGGTTATAAAAGATTGTGATACTTGTTTAAACAAAATTAAAAATTTATTTATCGAATATCATGCTTTTGTAAATTCCGAACAACAATTAGATGTTATATTAAAGATTTTAACTAAAAACGGGTTTAGATATTTTATTAAACCCGAAGCAGATAGGCGAATGCCTTATATTAATAGAATTAATAAAAATTTTTCAAATGTTGATTTACAATTAAATATTTTTGCATATAAATGAAAATACTTCACGTTAGTACATACGATATTTTAGGCGGGGCAAGCAAATCGTGTTATTCCGTTTTTAACGCTTTAAGAAAAGCGGGTGTTAATAGTAAAATGCTTGTTCAAACAAAATTAAGTAACGATAATGATATATATCAATACGAAACCGATACATTAGGAATTGTAAAAAGATTTGTTAGAAAAGGCATTGATGAAGTATTGATAAAAATATTTGTTGATGGAAGTAGAGGACGCTTTTCATTTCCGTATATAGGCGGCGATATTACTAAACATTTTAGTGTTTTGAATGCGGATATAATTAATTTTCATTGGATAAACGGCGGTTTTTTCTCGCTAAGTACATTTGAAAAATTGAAAAAGTTTAATAAACCTATTGTGTGGACTTTTCATGATATGTGGGGTTTTACGGGTGGGTGTCATTATACAGGCGGTTGCGAAAAATTTACTTCGGAATGCAAATATTGTCCAAACTTAAAAAAAGGAAAACAAAGAGATTTTTCGTATAAATTATTTAACTCTAAAAAAGAATTATTTGAAAATTTTAATATAAATATTGTAACAAGCAGTAGCTGGTTGGCTAAAGAAACAAAAAAAAGTATTCTTTTAGGTGATAAGAATATTGTTACAATTCCTACTACGGTAAATACCGAAATATTTGACTTCAATAAAAAAGAAGAAAGCAGAAAAATTTTAGGTTTGGAAAGCGATAAGACGTATATTTTATTTGGCACCATGACGCTTTCGGATAAACGCAAAGGATTGCATTATTTAATTAGAAGCCTAAAAAAGATGAAAAATTTTCCGCAAAACTCCCGTGATATCGAATTGGTTGTATTTGGCTCCGAAAAAAATACGACTTTGGGTGAATTACCCTTTAAGGTAAATTCAATGGGTAGAATTTCCGATTTAAATACTTTGGCTCGGTTATATAATGCTGCAGATGTTTTTATTGCTCCTTCTTTAGAAGATAATTTACCTAACACTGTAATGGAATCGTTAAGTTGCGGAACACCTGTTGTTGCCTTTAATATTGGTGGCATGCCCGATATGGTTGACCATAAAAATAACGGCTATTTGGCAAAAACCGAATCGGTAGATGACTTAACTGAAGGCATTTTGTGGGTTTTAAGTGATAAAGATAGATTGCAAACTTTAAGAAGTAATTCCAGGCAAAAAGCCGTTGATAGTTTTACCGATGAAGTTGTTGCTAAAAAATATATCGATTTTTATAAAACAATAATAAAATAACACTTCAATCTATTTATTCCTCTTTAATTAACATAAAATTGTTTTTGCAAAACAATATATTATTACTAAATTAAAGTGAACGGTTTAATAATAATTAGGAGTGATTATGAAGAAAGTATTGTTTACTATTTTTAGCATTTTTTGTTTTGTATTTACGGCATTTGCACAAGATTCTACGATGACTGTTGTTGGACCCGGGGTAAAATATCATTCGGTAAAAAAAGTTGATCCTTATAATATTAAAATATTGGAAATCGATATATCAAACCAAAATATTAAAATTGAAACTGTTTTGGCAAGAGATGTATTAGGTACGGGTTTTGAAAGAACGTCCACAATGGCATTAAGAAGCAACAGTAACGGACATTATGTATTAGGTGCAATAAATGCCGATTTTTTTGGTATTAGTGCTCCAACCAATCCTTATTCTTTTCTTGGTAGTTCAATGGTTCAAAACTATGAATTTAATCAAGGCAAGTATTCAGCTCGTACTTCGTTCGGTATAACCGGAAATAAAATTCCCTTGTTCGATAAACTTACTTTTACGGGCGAAGTTAAAGCCAAAAACAATAAAACCATTGGAATTACATATGTAAACCAGGAAAGAATTACAAACAGTATGGTTTTATATAATAAATATATGGGAGCAAATACACTAACAAATCAATGGGGTGTGGAAATAAAAGTAGAACCTATTGAACCGATGGCTGTAAATAGC
>DAINPX010000166.1:0-7233 GCA_036743235.1 Melioribacteraceae bacterium | reverse complement strand
ACAACCGACCGCCGATGAGCATATTGACAGAGGAGGCCATGGCTGCCACTATAGACCCAAGCACAAATACCAATGAGGCAATGATATTGATTTTTTTTCTCCCTAATAAATCCGTTAAAAAACCAGACAAAAAAGGTCCAAACATGGCACCAATCAAAACGGCACTTACTACAAGCCCTTCTTGGTTTGGCGATAGCGAAAACTGCTCTCTGAGTGATGGTAAAGCCACATTAATTACACCAGTATAAGTAATAATATCGGCTATTCCACGAGTAGCTTGATATAAAACATCATTCGGTTTTTCAAAAGCGTCTAATGCTGCAGTTCCTTTTTCAATTAAAGAAATTAAACGACTGTTTGGTATAACAATCATACTATCAACGTACTGGCTTAATTCTTGAATTCCTTTTTCGGCATTAAGCATACGTTTTTTACCTTCCCATTTAAATGGTTTGGTAACAATACCAACCGTCAAAATACCCATATGGCGTGCAATAGAAGCTATCATAGGAGCTGCACCGGTTCCGGTTCCGCCTCCCATACCGCATGCTATAAACACCATGTTAGAACCTTCTAAAACTTTAGTAATTCTTTCGCGGTCTTCTTCGGCTGATTTTTTACCGATTGTAGGATCTGCTCCTGCACCAAGCCCTTTGGTAATATTAACACCAATTTGCACTTTCTGATTTGCGGAATTAGTTAATAAAGCCTGTGCATCGGTATTAACGGCAATATACTCTACACCGTTTAATCCTTTTTTAATCATGTATTCAATTGCATTGCAACCGCCGCCTCCAACCCCAACTACCTTAAGTATTGCAGCATTTGTGTTCTTCTCTTCTGTTGCTAAAGTTACAAATTTGTGCATATTGCCTCCTGTTGTGGTCTATATATCATTTAAAAAATCTTTTATTCTTTTTATTAAACCTTGCATTTTTTCAGCAAAGTCATTCGGTATCTTTATATTTTCAGTAAGCTGTTTAGCTTTGGATTTTTCTTTTTTCTGTTTTTCTGTTTTTGGGGCTTTTGTTTCTTTGCTTTTAATAAACAAACTTTCTTCCGGAAATTCTTCCTTAAAGCCGTAAGAAGACCCCGGGAAAGGTAAAATTAAACCAGCAACAGTTGCATATTCCGGTCGTGCAACTTTACCGCTTTCGTCCATTGGTAAACCAATTCTTGTAGGCAACCCAAAAACTGCTGCAGCTAATTCATCACATCCTCGTAGTAACGAACCGCCTCCGGTTAAAACTATTCCGCTTGTAAGTTTATCTTTTAATCCTTTTTTCTTTAAATCCCTATCAATTAACTCAAATAATTCTTTCATTCTTGCTCTAATTATTTGTGTTAATAAAGTTATCGGAATTTTTACCATTCCGCGTCCGCCCGTACGATTAATAAATATTTCTTCGTCCGGTTTTATTATAGCTTCTTCGGTTGCAAATCCATATTGTTTTTTAATTCTTTCAGCTTCAGAAGTTACAATAGATAATGTTTCTCTAATATCGCTTGTTACTTGATTTCCTGCAATTCCAATAACGCTAGTATCACGAATACTTTTATTAATAAAAACAGCAATATCTGTAGTACCACCGCCAATATCTATCATACATACGCCCAAATCTCTTTCATTTTCGTCTAATACCGATAAACTACTTGCGATAGGCTGTAATTTGTAATCGGCAACATTATAACCGGCACGTTCTACCGAACGTTTTATATTATTTAAGGCTGCCGTAGCCGCAAAAACAATATGGTTTGTTGCTTCAAGTTTTTTTCCGGTATTGCCAATAGGGTCATCAAACCCCTTAACACCGTCTATAATATACTCAATAGGGATAATATGAAGTATCTTTCTATCTGCAGGATGTTCAATTAATTTAATATCAGCACGTAACCTTTCCAAATCGTCTAATGTAATTTCGTGCTCGTCATTACGTATTGTAACATAATTTATATGTTTCATTGCATTAATATGCTCGCCGGCAACCCCAGCAAAAATACGCATGTTTTGTATTTCATCTTCAGATAATTCCGCATCTTCCAATGCTTTATTCATTGCCGCATTTATCGCTGCTGCGGTTCTATTAATATTGGCAACCAAACCGCGGTTTAATCCTTCGCTTGCTGCCTCGCCAACACTAATAATATTAACACTACTTCTAAAAACTTGAGCTAATAGAACACAAACTTTTGTAGTTCCAATATCCAACCCGGCAACAATCATTCTACTCATTATTATCTCCGTTTGAATTATTGGATGCAACTGCTAATTTTAAATATATTCTGTTTGAAAAACGCATATCAATATAATCTATATTACTACCCGAAATACTTCCTTTCATTGTAGAATATAGCTCGTTAAAACTCACCATTTTTTTTATTATATCTTCTCTGTTAAGATGAATAGGATAAGCCAAATTATCAAAATCTACCATAATTGTCTTACCGTTATTTAAATCTATTTCATTAAGGTTTGCAAATAATTCCTCGTTTAAATATTTTTGTGTAGTAATTATTTTTAAACCTGTAAATAAATCGTCACTTTTATTAATTTTGTTTAATGCTTTATATTTTTTTTCGGTAGCCGAATGACTAATAATTGGCATATCTAAGTTTTTGGTATTTAATAAAACCGGTACTAATTCAAAATTATTAGTAACTAAATAGTTTTTATTATTGCCTGCAATATATTGAGCTTCAAAAACTTTTTCGTTTAAATTTACAATCACTTTATCGGTACCTTCAAATTCTACATCAGCATCCGCTATATACGGGTGTTTAATTATTCTATCTTTAATAATGGGTAAACTGAGGTATTTATAGTCTTCATATTTATCAAATTTAGCAAATGTAAAATAGTCTTCTTTTGATAAATGATCGGCACCTTTAATCTCAATTTTTCTGATAATTAATATGTTTTTATCTTCTAATTTAAAAGTTAAATATAATAATATTCCTATTAAAAATAATAAAAATATTACACTAAAAAGCTTATTATTTGAACTTTTTTTTCTAAACATCGTTAATTTTTCAGTAATTTTATAAATTGTTCGCCATACTTCCAAATATCGCCTGCACCAAGCGTAATTATTATATCTCCGGGCTTATAAATCTCTTTCAAAAATTGAGGAATTTCGTTTTTATTCTGAATATAATAGACTTCTTTGTGTCCAAATTTTTTGGCTGCATTTGCAATTAATTCTCCTGTTATTCCTTCAATAGGTAACTCTCTTGCAGGATATACATCGGTACAAATAAAAATATCGCTATTCAAAAAAGATCTGCCGAACTCAGCATAAAAATCTCGAGTTCTACTATATAAATGCGGTTGAAAAATGGCTATTAGTCTATTTTTCCAACCGGAACGAATAGCATTTAATGTTGCATTCGTTTCTGTGGGATGATGACCATAATCATCAATAACCAATACCTCATCGTTGTATTTAGTTTCAAATCTTCTGTAAACTCCGCTAAATTTTGCCAATGCTTCTTTTATTATATCAAAAGGAATACCCAATTCTTTTGCTATCGTAATTGCCACAAGCGAATTTTTTACTACATGCAAACCGGGTACTTTTAATAATACGTTCCCCAATTCTTCTCCTTTATAAATTACTGTAAATTCCGATTGATATTTATTGTGTTTAATATCAACAGCTCTTACATCAGCTTGGCTGGTAGTACCGTAAGTAATTACTCTTCTGTTAATTGAAGGCATTATATCTTGTAATGCGGGTTCATCCAAACATAAAACAACAAACCCGAAAAAAGGGACTTTGTTTGCAAATTCAATAAAAGCTCCTTTAATATCTTCTAAGTCTTTATAAGTATCTAAATGTTCGCGTTCTAATGTTGTTATTGCTGCAATAGAGGGGGTTAGCCTTAAAAAAGTTCTATCAAACTCATCGGCTTCAACTACAATATACTCGCTTTTACCTAAACGAGCGTTTGTTCCGCCTAAACTGCTAAGTTTACCCCCTACAATTATGGTAGGGTCAATATTAGCTTCGGTTAGTACAAGACCAACCATGCTTGTTGTTGTTGTTTTTCCGTGTGTTCCAGCTATTCCAATTCCATATTTCATTCTCATACATTCGGCTAACATTTCGCTTCTTTTAATAACCGGAATTTTTTTATCAATTGCTGCTTTTACTTCATCATTTTGTAAAGCTACTGCGGATGAATAAACTACTACGTCTGCACCTTTAATATTTGCGGCATCATGCCCAATAAATACTTTTACTCCAATGCTTTCCAACCGTTCTGTGGTTTCGCTTGCATTTAAATCGCTTCCCGAAATATTAAAACCTTGGCTTAATAAAATTTCGGCAATTCCACTCATTCCTATTCCGCCAATTCCTACAAAATGAATATTTTTAATTACTTGATGTATCATATTATAACCTATGTTTATTTTTTGCCAAATCAATAATTTCACTGCTAATTTTTATTGCTGAATCTAACCCGGCAAAATTTTTAATATTTTCACTTAAGTCATTTAATTTTAATTTATTATTAATTGTATCTATAATAATTGAGTAAATTTTGTCTTCGGCTTCGTCATCTTTTACAACAATAGCTCCGCCTTTATCTTCTAATGATTTTGCGTTTTTATACTGATGATTATCGGTTACGTTGGGAGACGGTATAAATATTACCGGCAAACCTAAATAAGCAGCTTCTGCAATTGTTGTAGCACCTGCCCTTGCTATTATTAAATCGGCTGCAGAATATACCTCGCCCATATTGTTAATAAATGCAAATACTTTTACAGTTTTGTTATCATACTTTTTATAGTTATCGTAATAATTACTACCGCATTGCCAAATTATATTAATATTGTTTTCAGTCAATTTTTCTATATATTTTTCAATTGCATTGTTAATAGTTTTAGCCCCTAAGCTTCCTCCCAAAATAACTAAAGTCGAGTTTGCATTATTTAATCCGAACAATAGTTTTGCACTGTTTTTATCGCTTTTTGTAATATTAATACGCAAAGGATTACCATATAAATACAATTTATCTTTACATCTAAAATATTTTTTTGAATCTTCAAACGATATATAAATTTTATCGGCTTTTTTCTCAAGCAATCTATTGGTAATACCCGGAAAACTATTCTGTTCTAACAAAACTATTTTTGCTCCCGTAATTTTGGCAGCCCAAATAACCGGACCACTTACATATGCCCCACTGCCTATTGCAACATGTGGTTTATATTTTATGCAAAATATAAGTGCTTTTATTAATGAAAAAAATAATTTGAATATAAAAGTTATAAATTTAAAACTAATTTTTCTGGGCATTCCGCTTATACTAAAAGGAATAAAATTGTAACCCAACGAAGGAATAACGCGGGATTCTATTTTGTTTTTTGTACCTGCAAAAATTATGTTACTATTTGGCAAATTTAATTTAATTTGTTCGGCAACTGCCACTAAGGGAAATAAATGTCCCCCGGTACCGCCACCTGCAAATATAAAGTTAAAGCTATCTTTAGGCTGTAATTTCATTTGCAACCTCCGCAGCTTCTTTTCCGCTCTTTTCGCGTGAATATGTTAGTGCTATATTTGCAATAATACCGGCAGCACTTGAAAAAGCCATTATAGATGTCCCCCCAAAGCTAATAAACGGTAATGTTATGCCGGTAACCGGTGCAGCACCCGAAACAACTGCCATATTTACAAAAGCATTTAAACTTATAACCAATGTTAATCCTATACCAAGAAGTTGACCATATCTATCTTTACACTTATATGCAATAAAAACTCCCAAAGTCATTAAAAATAAATAAACAAGCAAAACAAAAACAGTTCCAATAAAACCAAATTGTTCGCCAATTATTGCGTAAATAAAATCACCGTATGCTTCCGGCAAAAACATATCGCTTTGTCTATTGTTTGCCAATCCTCTTCCTGAAAGTCCACCGCTACCCAATGCAATATTAGCTTGATAACTTTGAATATTAATTTCGGTCTTTTCGGTTAATCCCATAAACTGATAAATTCTAGCCCTTCCATGGCTATAAGACATCATTATTGCAGATCCTAATACAAAAACGATTAAAAGTGTAAAACCTAAATGTTTTAAACTTGCCCCTGAAATATATAGTAACGAAAACCCCACGGTAATAATTAAAAAACTTGTGCTTAAATTAGGTTGCAAAATAATAAAAAATACAGTTAAGAATATCCAAAATAATACAGGTAAATACCCACGTTTAAAGTCTGTAAGCAATTCACCTTTTCTATCAATTAAATTTGCTAAATGGATAACAATAACAATCTTTACAAATTCGGAAGGTTGAAACGAAATAAACCCTAAATTTATCCATCGCGATGCACCTTTAATGTTTATGCCGGCTATTAATGTATAAATTAACATTAAAATACCTACAAAAAGCATTATCTTCGAAGCCTTTTTATACTTGGTGTAAGGAGTTAAAACGGTTGCAACAAAAAAGCCGGAAGCCAATAATACTTTTCCCAAATGACTTCTAATCATCGAGTAGTTTTTACTAATGCCGCTAGTTGCACCCAATACCATAACAATTCCCATTACAACTAAGGCAATAACAACTATTAAAAAAACTCGAGATATAACTTTCATATTCATAAACTATTCACAATATTTTTAAACACTTCACCTCTATGTTCGTAATTATTAAACATATCGAACGAGGCACAAGCAGGAGATAATAAAACAATATCGCCGTTTTCGGCTTCCTTTTTTGCAGAAGTAATACAATCTTCCAAATCTTTTTTTATTTCTGTTGGCACCATATCGCAAAAAAAGTTGTAAACTTTGTTTGCAGAAGAACCGATGGCATATATTTTTTTTACATTGTTTTGAACCGGTAATTTAATTTGGTTATAATCATTCCCCTTATCTTTTCCTCCCAGTATTAAATAAATGGGATTTTTAAAACTGCGTAATGCATACCATACTGCATCAACATTTGTTGCTTTACTATCGTTAATATACTTAACTCCATTAATTTCCCTTACAAATTCCAGTCTATGTTCAACACCAGGAAAAGTACTTAATACTTCTTTTATTTTTTCGTTTTCTTTATTTAATAATTTCAATACTGATACAACAGCCAATGAATTATATAAATTATGGTCCCCTTTTAAATTCAAATCGGTAATATTACATATTTCTTCTTCTTTTCCGTCTTTGGCAAAATAAATTTTATTATTATTAAAATAAGTACCGTTGTTTAATTTTTCT
>DAINPX010000165.1:0-7242 GCA_036743235.1 Melioribacteraceae bacterium | reverse complement strand
TATACATTAAGTGAAGTTGAATTGGCAAAAGTACAGATTAGTAGTAACCCGACCGGTGCAAAAATATATATAAACGGCTTGGAAAAAGGAGAAACAAATAAAGGATTGTTTTTATTTCCGGGGAATTATGATGTAAGACTTATAAAATCGGGCTATTTGGATAAGGAAGAAAAAATAGCCGTTAATACAAATAAGCAAAATAATTTTTTGTATAACCTAGAAAAAAATGCAGGTACGTTAAATATCAGTGTTTCTCCAAGTAGTGCGGTAGTATTAATAAACAAAGAAAAGACCACAAATAGAAATATTCAATTGAGCCCGGGCAAATATAAAATAGAGATAAGTGAAAACGGATATTACGACCAAAGCGAAACTATAGAAGTAGAACTTGGAAAAACTATTTCTAAAAGTTTTAATTTAGAGCCAAAAGTTGGAAAGTTACAGTTAAGTGTTAGTCCGCCAGAAGCCGAAGTTACATTAAGGAAAGACGGAAAAATTATTAAAAACTGGCAAGGTTTGGAATTATTAAAAGATTTGCAGGTAGGTGAATATGAAATTACTGTAAAAAACAGCGGATATGAAACAGTAAATAAAAGAATTGAAATTATTGAAAATCAAACCACAATTTACGATACGGTTTTAGAAAGAACAAACTTATATCGTAGTAATAAAAACTCTAATACCAGTAATGTAACGAAATCTGTACCAGAAGGCATGGTATTTGTTGAAGGAGGTGAATTCTTAATGGGCAGTAATGACGGGGATGATGATGAAAAACCGGTTCATAAAGTAAAAGTAAATAGTTTTTATATTGGAAAATTTGAAGTAACAGATTTATTATATTGGTCTATAATGGACCCAGATGCTAAATACTTTGATAGGTATCATGCGAAATGTTGTATTAGTTGGGATGGAGCTCAAAAATTTATAAACAAATTTAATGAAGTTACAGGTAAAAAATATAGACTACCTACAGAAGCGGAATGGGAATACGCTGCACGAGGCGGAAATAAAAGTAAAGGATTTGTTTTCGCTGGGGGTAATAAAATAGATTTGGTTGGGCGATATCCGGGCAACAAAGAAAGAACTGATAAAGTAGGACAATTTAAACCAAATGAACTTGGAATATATGATATGAGCGGAAATGTTTGGGAATGGTGTCAAGATTGGTACAGTGAAAATTATTATTATGAAAGAACTTATGATAATCCAAAGGGACCTGAAAGTGGAGAATATAAAGTTTTAAGAGGGGGTAGTTATTTAGGTGGATTAACGAAGATTAACGGAGAGTATAGTGGAAATAAATTAAAAGTACATGATAGGGATTATGATGATCCTGAAGACGATGATAATAACTATGGTTTTCGACTTGTTCTTGATATAGAATAAATTAAACGGAATAAATATGAAATTACTTTTACTTTTTACATTAATTTTAAACACAATAGTTTTTCCTCAATCTTTTGATAAAGAGACTATAAAAAAATCAAGAGATTATTATTACGGAGAAGCAAGTAGCGAAAACGGAAAAGAAGCAGAAGATATTGCACTTTCAAGGTTAACAAAACAAATCTCGGTTACAGTTTCTTCATCTTTTGAAAGAACATTAAACGAAACAACCGAAGACCTTCAGGAAACTGTGCAAGATATATTAAAAACATATTCAACTGCTACACTAAAAAATGTAGAAACCATAAAAAATTCAAACGGTGGAGTTGTTGATGTATTTATGTATATATCAAAAAAAGAAGTTGAAAAAATATTTGCGGAACGTAAAAAGTTAATTTTTAATATTTTTATAAGTGCCGGTGAATACGAAAGAAATAATAATTATGCGGGTGCTATCAAAAATTATTACTTCGCATTGTTATTATTGAATTCAATACCCGAGCAAAATATTGTTTACGAAAACATAAATTTTACTACCGAAATTCCAAAAAAAATTAATGATATAATAGCAAATACAAAGTTTTACTTAAAAAAGGATACAAAGCTAAACGATAAAGAACGCGAACTTGTTTTTGATGTTTCGGTATTTGATAAAAAGGCAAATCTACTTGATTTCAGCTTTTGGGATGGTTTAAACCAAGTAAACGTTCAAGTTATGGATGGTGAAGCCTTGTTTAATTTGGTTGGTTCAAGTATTAAATTTGATAGACTTGATGTAAGCATAAAATATAGTTATTACGAATGCCGAAACGAAATTTCAACAGTAGGTGATTTGTGGAACGTGGTTCAAAAACCTTCATTTAAAAATACTAAACAAGTATTATTAAAAATTACAAATGAAGAAGAACGAAAGACCGATATTACAAGTATTAAAAAAGATGAAAAAACGACTAATACTAAAAATGAAGTAAACGAAAATATTACTCCGCAAAAGTTTACGGGTTCAAGAACTATTAACTTATCAAATAAAGATAATTGCAACGTATTAAGTGAAATAGCAAAACAGACCGAAAAAATAATATCGGTTTTGGAAAAAGGGAATATATCGGAAGTTAAAAAACAATTTGGCGATGATCCTTTTTTACAGGATAAAGTAACAAAAATGCTTAAATTTAATAAGTTGAAAATAGCTGCCGGTGAAATAAATGCAGAAGTAAATAAAACATACGAGGGGTGGGAATTAAGAAAAATTAGAATAATTAATAGTTACAGTTCAATAAATAAACAAGCTCCAGAATACATGGTTTTAGATTTTGACGACAAAGGCAAGATATATGATATCAATTTTGGAATTATGGATAATCTATATACAGATTTTGTTGAGCAGGGAATTTACGGCAATGATTGGGGAAATAGACAAGTGATAGTTAAATTTGTTGAAAAATACAGGACTGCATATTTAAGTAGAAATATTGAAATGTTGGACTCGTTATTTGCGGATGAAGCAGTAATTATTGTGGGTAGAGTACTTAAAAAAACAAAAATTAAGGATATGTATAAATACACAAAATTAAATGATGAACAACCTGATGTTAGATACATGCAATACACAAAAGATGAGTACCTAAAAAATCAGTCAAGATTATTCGCAAATCAAAAAGATATTTACTTAGGTTACAATTCTTTTAAGATAATGAAGAAAAACAAACAAGATAATGTTTATGGTTTAAGTATGAGGCAGTATTACCAATCAACTACATATTCTGACGAAGGGTATTTGTTTTTACTCGTTGATTTCAATAAAGAAAAACCTCAAATTTATATACGTAGTTGGCAACCGCAGGAATGGAGTGATGCTGCGTTAATTAAACTATCTAACTTTAATTTAAATCAGTAAAAAAATATGTAAAAAGGGTAAAAATTAATTTCAAACTTATTTTAAATCACATCTTTGTAAAAAAATATGTATTATTATTGTAGTACAAAAACTTAAAACTTTATTATAAAGGGTTTTAAGTAATAATTTTATTAAATAGTTTTGTTTTGAGGCAGAATATGAAAAATTTATTTAAAGCTGCAATTTGTTTAATATTTTTTGTTAATTTAAATTCGTTTTACGGACAGGTTATAACCAATAAACAAAAAGTTGATGATGCTTTTACCGAAATGGATAACCAATTTGCACTACGATTTTTTGATGCCTTGACAGGTAAACCTATTCCAAATGCAAAAGTTGTGGTTGGCGATTACGGTGAATATTTTACGGATAACGAAGGGCGTGCTTTGTTTGAAGCATCGGACTTACAAGACGGAGAATTGCTGATAAACTTTACACACCCCAAGTATATAGAAAGTAAATTTAAGGTCGAGGTTATGGCAGGGACAATATTTTTTAATCGTTTTTCGGCTTCTCCCATATTACCAATCGGTTCCTTGCGTATTGTTTTGGATTGGGATAAACGTCCCGGAGATTTGGATGCACATTTTATAAAAACCGGCGATTATCATATATCTTATCGAAATAAAACCGTTTCGTCTGACGGGGTTGCACGTTTAGATAGAGACGACATGAATGGCTACGGACCCGAAACAATTACTATAAATAACATAAATATTAATAGCGAGTATATTTATTACGTGCACGATTACACAAATTTAACATCAAGTAGTTCTAAAGCTTTGGCAAATTCCAAAGCATGTATTAAAGTGTTTGGAAATGGACAATTGTTGTTTGTTTTTAACGTTCCCGAAGATTTAAGGGGCACAAAGTGGGAAGTTTTTAGAATTTCTAACGGTCAAATTTTTTCGGCTAATTAGGTTGAATAGCTTTGTGAGGAATGGTGGAAAGGTGGAAGGGTGTTAAAGATCATAAGAACAAAAAAAATTGACCTTTAACGTTTATCATTGTTTTGTTTTTTTAGAATAGGGATTAACATGCTAAAAGAAGGATTTTAAAGGTAAAACATTTTTTTTAAGTGAAACAGTTGAAAGGTATAAATGTGATAAAACTAATTAAGAAAATAATATTTAATCAATAAGCTTTTACATTTTTTTATGATTTTCCGAAAATAATATAAATCCTTAAAATCCCGGTTCAAAAAAGTGATTGAGTGGCAAGGTGGAATAGTGAATAAATGATGTAGAACAAAAATTACACTTGGAAGAGTTTTTAGCAATCGTCTAAATAAATATTAATCAACCAATAGCCGGTTGCATGTAGCTGTTCACGAGTTACAATTTTCTGATACCAAAAATCTTTCCAAAACTCTAACTATAAAAAAATTGCCTTTTAATTGAAAAATTTGTATATTAAATGTCTATATTTTTAAACAAACATATTAAATAACCCTGCTCTCATATATACTTAATATGGGGGCCATAAGCCCGTAGGGAGGAAAAAGTGAAAGTAAAAAATTATGAAAGTGTAATTATTTTAAACGCTACACTTGAAGATGAACAAATTGAAGTTTCACTAAATAAGATTTTAGATAGTATAAAATCTTATGGTGGTGAAATAAAAGACTTGGACAAATGGGGAAGAAAAAGATTAGCTTACCCGATTGAAAAAGCTAAAAGCGGATATTATATAGTTATTCGTTTTGCAGCTCCTACCGAAGCGATCGCACGCATAGAAAGAGTATTTCGTTTAGATGAAACAGTTATTCGCTTTTTGACAGTCGAATTAACCAAAGAAGCCATTGAGTATTTTGAAACACAAAAAGGAAAAGCAGCCGAATTAGCCGCAAATACCGAAGAAAACTCAAAAAGCAACGATGCGGTTAGTAACGAAGGTCAGAAATAACCCATATTCAGTTGACGGAGGAAAGGTATGGCTGAATTAAAAATGCCTGAACTTAATAGTGTGATAGTTGCCGGAAACTTGACAAAAGACCCAATATTTCGTCAAACTTCCAACAGTACACCTGTTGTTAATTTTCATATTGCCGTAAACAGACGATATAAAGATAGTGCAAATAATTGGCAAGAAGATGTATGTTATGTAGGTGTAGTAGCGTGGAATAAATTGGCAGATAGCTGCAAAGATAGACTTGTTAAAGGAAGTGCCGTTTTAATTGACGGTGAATTACAAAGTCGCACTTTTAAAACTGAAGACGGAAAGAATCGTACCGTAGTTGAAATTAAAGCAAAAAGAATTCAATTTTTAAACAAGTATAGCAAATTACCTGATGATATTGGTATTACACAGGATGCTGAACTTGACGATTCCAGCTTTGAAGATAATTCGTTTGATAAATTTTTAACTGACGAAGAATCAAGCTTAATAAAAGATTAAAAAAATCGGAGTAATATAAAATGAAAACTAAAAGAGTGAAAAGAGTAATAGAAGAATATATCGATTACAAAGACGCTAAAAAATTAATTAAATTTGTAACGGATCAAGGCAAAATAATTCCACGTAGAATTACCGGTTTAAGTGCAAAACAACACAGAGAATTGGTAACAGCTATAAAGAGAGCAAGACAGATTGCAATTATGCCTTATGTTTCTGAAGCAATTAAATAATTATAGGAGAACTTGTAAATGAAAGTAATATTAAGAAAACACTTCGAAAATTTAGGCGAAGTAGGAACTGTAGTAGAAGTTAAAGATGGTTATGCACTTAATTATTTAATTCCGAGACATATAGCATACTTGGCTACAGAAGGGAATATTAAAGCCCTACAAGAAGAAAAGAAACAATCAGCTGCAAAAGAAGTTAAAGAATTAGAAGCAGCAAATAAACTTAAAGCCGAATTAGAAAATATCCAAGTAACCATTAACGTAAAAGTTGGCGAAGAAGAAAGATTATTCGGTTCGGTAACAACAAACGATATAGCAGAAGCCTTAAACGGAAAAGGATTTGAAATTGATAAACGTAAAATCGATTTAGCCGAACCGATTAAAGCTTTAGGTATTCACGAAGTTAACGTAAAATTACACCCCAAAGTTGTTGCAGTTGTTAAAACTTGGGTTATTAAAGAAGACGCTTAAATTTTACCGGCTTAATTTTAGCCGGTTTTAATTTTTATAAATGTTCGTTTAAATTATCAATTTAACAATTAATCATAATAAAATTATGAAAGAACTAAGATTTAGACTTTTTATGATTGTCCTATTTGCCGCTTTAAGTATTTATTTACTTTATCCGACATTTCAAGACTATCGAAACAACAAAGAAATTAAATCAAAAATTTCTAAAATTGGCGATAAAATAAAAGTAAGCAATCCCACTATTGATCGCACTGATTTAAGAAAACTTTTGGCTGTTAAAGAAGACAGTATTAAAAATGCTGATCCCGGATATAAATCTGCCCGTGAAAAACGAATGAAACTCGGTTTGGATTTGCAAGGCGGTATGTATTTGGTAATGGAAGTTAATACCGGAAAATTGCTGGAAAAATTAGCTAAAGACCCGGATAAGGAATTTAATGCTGCAATAAAAGAAGCTCAGGAACAAGTTAAAATTACCGATGAAAACATAGTAAATGTTTTAGCTTCAAAATTGCAAGCTAAAGGAAAAAGATTAAGTCGTTACTTCGGTACAATACGTGAAGACGATGCGAAAATAATTTCTGACTTGCAAAAACAAGAAGACGATGCGGTTTCTCGTGCAATCGAAATTATACGTAATAGAGTTGACCAATACGGCGTAAGTGAACCAAGTATTCAAAAACAAGGTTCTCGTCGAATTGTATTAGAGTTACCCGGAGTTGCAAAAGAAGAAGAAGCAAAACGATTGGTGCAAGGTAGTGCATTGCTTGAATTTCGTTTAGTTAAAGAACATGATGCAACTATACCTGTTATGCAACGTATTGATGATTTATTGGCAGGTAAATTACAATTTGATAGTAC
>DAINPX010000164.1:0-7249 GCA_036743235.1 Melioribacteraceae bacterium | reverse complement strand
ATCAATTTGCATTAAAAAAGGGGATTCGGTAACTTTAGTATATCCGCTATCTGCATAGTTTTCAAGATAATTGCCCAAAATAAAAGCGGAATTATTTTTATTGGTTAAAATTATATTATTATATGCGTACGAAATTCTTGCTTTACGAAAATGAATTAAGCTATCGGCATAAATAATATTAGCAGTATCTTTAATTTCTACTCCGCCAACGGCAACAGCATGATTAGTATTATGATAATAGGTTAATTTATTGCTAATCATGTTGTTTATTTTATCAAATAGGTTCACATCCGTATAAAAATAAGCTTTTTTTTCGTTAAAATAGTAATATCCGTTAACGGCATTTAAAGTGATGTGAGTATCATTTAAACTTAATCCGTTATTGGAAAATGCCATTCTGTTGTTGCCGTAATAAAAACCACGTGGAGTTTTAATTGTTACTGTATCTTGGGTAACAACAACATCTCCAATTAATTCTGCTTCATTTTTATCAATATTTTGAATTGCGTGTTTACATGTAATTTTAACATCGCCCTGTGTAATAACCACATTTCCAATTACTTCTCGTATTTTTACTCCATCAATATTTTTACCTACCAAACTATCACCAATAACAACTACAGGCAAGTTTTTATTTTGAGCAATTACAATGGAAGAGAGCAATAAAAGTAAAATTATATATCTATTCATTATTATTCCCTGAAATAACAGTAGAATAAGTTATGTTGTAAATTGTATAATTTTTTAATGACTGATCAGACTCAAATCCATAACCCTGTATATTTTCAGTATCAGAAATTAATTTAACAAATTTATCGCTTGTAATCTTTCTATCGCTGTTACGCCAAAGAAGTTCTTCGGTAGTTAAGGTTACTCCGCTATCGTTTACGGCAACCACATTTTTATATGCAATCATGTTTTTAGTAATATCATCAACTTTGCCGTACTTGCTTGTTAAAGTAGTAGTTTTTACTTCGCTTTTATCAAAAAATTCTATTTTAACTCCGTCAATTAAAGTAACTTTTGGATTTTCATACATTTTTAGGTGATCGGCATACAAAATAGCTTTTAATTTCCCGTCTTCGGAAAAATATATTTTGGAATTAAAACTTTCTTGAATGGGAATATTTGCTGAAGCGGTATTTTCAACTTTAGGTTTAATTTTTTCATCGGTGCACGATAAAAGGAATATTAAAAATAGAAAAATAACTATTTTTACCTTCATCTTGTTTGTAATCCTAATCTTACCAAATCATGTAGGTGAATAATACCAATAGGGAAGTTATTTTCATCAATAACAATTAACGAAGTAATGCTAAATTTTTCCATTTGTTGTAATGCAAAAGAAGCAAGAAACTCGCTACTAATTGTTTTAGGGTTTTTAGACATTATATCTTTTGCTTTTAAGTTCTCAATAGTAGTTGTTTTTTCCAGTAACCTGCGTAAATCTCCATCAGTTATAATTCCGGTAAGTTTATTGTCGGAATTAATAACCGCAGTCGTTCCTAAACGTTTACCCGTAATTTCAATTATTGTATCTTTTAACGAAGAATCTTCTTTTACTATAGGAACATCTGTTCCTGTGTACATAATTTCCGAGATACGTAAGGATAATCTTTTGCCTAGAGAACCCGCAGGGTGTAATAATGCAAAATCTTCGGCAGTAAAACCACGCATTTCAAGTAAAACAATAGCTAATGCGTCTCCAACAACTAATGCTGCCGTAGTAGAAGCAGTAGGGGCTAAATCGTAAGGGCATGCTTCTTCTTTAACTGCACAATCTAATACTACATCGCATTCTTTGGCTATTTTGCTATTTATGTTTCCGGTCATCATTATAATAGGGACGCCAATTCTTTTAAATAACGGCACTAAATTAAATAATTCTTCGGTATATCCGCTTTTAGAAATTAATATAACTATGTCATCTTTGCGAACCATTCCCAAATCGCCGTGTGTAGCATCTGTAGGATGTAAATAAATTGCAGCTGTACCGGTGCTATTCATTGTGGCAACAATTTTACGTGCAATTAATCCACTTTTCCCCATTCCTGAAAAAACCACTCTGCCTTTTGATTTGTATATTAATTTTACTGCTTTTGCAAATGATTTATCAACTCTTTCAATTAATTCGTTAATAGATTCGGCTTCAACTTTTATTACGTTTTTTCCGATATCTATAAGTTCTTTATCACTAAGTTTCATTAAAATGTCTTATATAGTTTGTTTCGTAATATTGTCAATTTTTTTTACGTCTAAAAGTAATTTTTCTAAGTTGTCAAGTCTTAATTGGCTTGCAGCATCGCTTAGGGCTTTTGTCGGATTTGGATGAACTTCTAAAAATAATGCATCTATTCCAACAGCAGCTGCAGCTTTGGCAAGATAGGGAATAAAAATGGGGTTGCCACCTGTTACATCGCCGCTACTGGGCATTTGTACGGAGTGAGTTGCATCCATAACAACAGGATATCCCAAACTTCTCATAATAACCAGCGATCGCATATCCACAACTAAGTTATGATATCCGAAAGTTGTTCCTCGTTCAGTAAGTAGAATATTACTATTGCCCGTAGATTCAATCTTTTCCGCTGCATGTTTCATGTCCTCGGGTGCCAAAAATTGTCCTTTTTTAACATTAATAATTTTCCCTGATTTGCCGGCGGCAATTAATAATTCCGTTTGACGGCATAAAAAAGCGGGAATTTGTAAAATATCGGCAACTTTTGCAGCTTTATTAATCTCTTCTATTGAATGCACATCGGTTACAATGGGAACATTAAGCGAATATTTGACATCCTCTAAAATTTTTAATGCTTCATCATCTCCAAGCCCTGTAAAAGAATTTAGATTAGTTCTATTTGCTTTTTTATAGCTGGATTTAAAGACAAAAGGGATATTTAATTTAGTTGTAATTTCTTTTATTTTTTCGGCAGTTGAAAAAGTGATTTCTTTGTTTTCAACAACACAAGGACCTGCCAATAATACAAAAGGAGAATTGTTGCCAAAAGTAACCGAGTTTAAGTTTATCAATATAATACCTCATTAAAAAATAGGGTCAATTCCCTCAATTCTTTCCTTCCCTTTACGTTTTTTACCAAAGTGATTATATGCTAAATCAGTAGCTTCTCTACCTCTGGGGGTTCGCATAATAAACCCTTGTTGTATTAAAAACGGTTCATATACTTCTTCTATAGTACCCGGGTCTTCGTTTACTGAAACACTTAAATTGTTTAAGCCAACAGGTCCACCGTTAAATTTTTCAATAATGGTTAAAATAATGTCTTTATCCATTTCATCTAACCCAAATTCATCAACATCTAAAGCAAGTAAAGCTTTTTTTGCTATCATTAAATCTACCGAACTTTTATTTTCGTAATCGGCAAAATCGCGAGTCCGTTTTAATAAACGATTGGCTATTCGTGGTGTGCCTCTTGAACGTTTTGCAATTTCGTAAGCAGCGTTTTCTTCAATTTTAATACCCAAAATATTAGAAGAACGTTTTACAATTTTTTGTAAAATATCCGCAGTATAATAGTCAAGTCTTACTTTTATACCAAATCTATCGCGTAAAGGGGCAGTTAGTAAACCTGCTCGGGTTGTAGCACCGGTTAAAGTAAAATGAGGTAATTTAATTTGTACGCTTCTCGCATTAGGTCCGGTATCAATCATTATATCAATCTTAAAATCTTCCATTGCAGAATACAAATACTCTTCTACAAGAGGGGACAATCTATGAATTTCATCAATAAAAAGGACAGAATTTTCTTCCATATTGGTTAATAGCCCTGCCAAATCGCCCGGTTTTTCCAATACGGGACCGCTTGTTATTTTTATAGAAGTTTCCATTTCGGATGCAATGATATTTGCAAGGGTTGTTTTACCTAATCCCGGGGGTCCGGTTAGTAAAACATGATCTAAACCTTCTCCTCTTTTTTTTGCCGCTCCAATAAATACTTTGAAATTTTCAATAATTTTTTGTTGACCTTGAAATTCTTCAAATTTGTGGGGTCTTAAGGCATTATCAAACTTAAGCTCTTCATCTTTTGGTAATGGGTTTGTAGTCTCAGATTTTCTCATAAACCGAATTTAAGCTAACGTTTAATAACATATTTAAGTTTAGTATTAGCTTTTACCATTCCTATCATTAATGCTAACATTGCAATGGCAGAAATTAATGAAGTTGTAGAATTTAATTGATTTCCGTAAATTCTATCAAATCCGGGGAAAAACATAAAACCGTATAATACCATTAAATGAGCGACATAGATAAAAAGAGTATTTGCACCCAATAATTTAACTATTTTGGGGCAATAGGTCATCTTCTTTTCAATAATTGTTGCTATGCCGTAAAGTGATATAACAACACCGGTACGTAATAAAACCAATTTTATAATTTCGACCCAGTATTTATCTTCAATTAACCCGTGAATACTAAGTTGACTAATAATAGCCGATAAAGATACAAAAAGAGATCCATAAAATACTAAATTATAGCTAAAAACCCTTGATTTAACAAATTCTTTATTATTGGCAATAAAGCTACCTAAAATAGCCCCTGCCATAACATAACCTGCCCACGGAAATAATGGAAATAACGAACCGTATCTATCCGTAAAAAAACCTCTAATAATAGGAGGAAATTTATCGAAAGCATTTGAAGTTAATACAGAAGGTGCCAATAAGAAAAAGAATAAAGCTGCAATAGTAAATGTAATATTATCTTTAATTTTAAATTTTTCGCCGATAAAACTTAATATTATTACAAAGAATAACCCCATACCAATTATATGGAGTGCATCAACAGTATAAAATACCAACCATTGATTATAATTAATGCTCGATAAATCGAAAACCTGGCTTATCGGAAATCTTAAAATATATGCCAAAAATAACAATAACCCAACTCTTTTTAATCCTTTAATAACTCGAGGGTTTTGCATAAAAGGTAAATTTGCACTTCTTAACAAATAAGTGAATGCCAAACCGGAAGTAAACATAAAAATTGGGGCTGTAAAACCGCGTATTGTATGCCAAATATAATAAAACCCTGATTCTATGGTTCTATATTCAGGACTAAGTAATGAGTTAATAGTATGACCCTGAACCATTTGCAGTACCGCAAATGCTCGCATTAAGTCAATAAAAATTAGTCTTTCTTTTTTTTGTTCCACTTTCAATTAAATCTTATTTAAAAAATATTTAACTAACAAAAATACTACTTTTTTTTAATTAATGAAACATATTAATTTGTATAAAAAATTAATAAAAGTATCTATTTCCATTTATTATTATCGAATAATTTTTTTTAATATAAAGTGTAAATAATAGTATCCTAAATAGACTTTGTTGTTTGTATTTCTTTATATAATAATGGAATAAATTCATTTTTAAAGACGTTTTGTGATATAAATCACATGCTTTTAGATTAAAAATGTTTAACTTTTTTAACAATTTAATAATTTAATGGAGTATGTAATGCGATTTGTAATTAGGACAGTATTTGTTTTAAGTATTATTTCCAACTTATTGATTTGTCAGGAGTTAAAAACTTATTCCGATTATAATTTTGTACCCGGAGAAAAAGTAATTTTTTATGATGATTTTTCGTTTGATAACATTGGTGAATTTCCGTCAAATTGGAATACTACAGGCAGTGGAGAAGTTGTTACAACAAATTTATTTGAAGGTAAATGGTTAAAATTAACAAACGAAACGGCTTATGTTCCGAATTTAAACCAAACATTACCGGAATGTTTTACAATTGAATTTGATATGGTTGTTGATGGAAAAATGATTGACGATATTGACTACTTAGGGCATTTTACGTTAGGAGTTATAGCTAAAGAAAAAGATAATGAAGAAATTGGAGAACCATATCCATCTGAAATGGGAACGGCTTCCTTTTTTATTTCCAACTATTTTCGATTTGAAGAATCAAGTGATTTTATGACTGAAGGCTCTGTTTGGATGTCGAACGGTGACAGAAAAATTATTGATCCAAGAAGTTTAAAAAATAATGTGTTAAATAAGCAGTATAACAAAATTACTCGTGTATCTATTTTAGTAAATGGTAAACGATTATCCGTTTGGTATAATAATGTAAAGATTTGGGATTTACCTCAGTTTGTAATAGGGAATAATTATAATATGATAAAATTGGGGCTACATGAATTTGATGACGAAAAACCTTATACGTTTTTAATTAGTAATTTTAGAGTTGCAATAGGTGAAACTACATTAAAAAAAGATATTAAAAAAATTATTTCGCACGGTATTAATTTTGATAGCGGTTCGGATAAAATAAAAGGCGAATCTTTTGGCACTTTAAAATCCATTGCGGAATTTATGAAACAAAATATAAATAATAAATACACAATTATTGGACATACAGATAGCGATGGAGACGATAAAGCAAATTTAGAGTTATCTAAACGAAGAGCCGAAGCTGTTAAAGATGCATTGATAAATATTTTTGGGCTAAATGCAGATAGATTTTTAACTGACGGAAAAGGTGAAAATGAACCTTTGGAAAGTAATAATAATGCTTTCGGAAAATCTATAAACAGAAGAGTTGAATTTATTAGAAATTAATTATTAAATGGTATTTTTCTTTAAAAATCCTCGTAACTTTTAGTTTTACGAGGATTTTTTTATAGCATAAAAAATTATATAGATAAATTAAACGTTTTTTTTAGAATTTTGTAAAAAAATCTTGACACAATGTAAAAAATATTTTACATTTTGTATGAATAAATTTACATTATTGGAGAAAAAATGTTTTATACAAAAGAAAGAGAAATATTTTTATCATTGGTTATTTCAGCAATAACAATAATAACTTATTCAATTTATTTATATAACACGGAAATTAGTATTAACCCGGAGTTATTAAATCTACCAAAATTTTGGGGCAAATCATTTTTAATTTTAATACCTATTTCAATAGTTATTCAAATAATAATGCATATTATTTTTGCAATAATTAATAAAATTCTTACAAATGAGGAAGTTCCAACTTTATCCGATGAAAGAGATAAGTTAATTGAACTAAAAGGGATAAAGATTGCTCATTGGATATTTGTTATTGGTTTTTTATTGGCAATGGGTTCTCAAGCGTTTGATTATAAAATATCTGTAATGTTTTTTATCCTTTTTATTTTTGGATTTATCTCTGCTTTTGCAGAAGGGATAGTTCAAATATATTATTATAAAAAAGGAATTTAAATGGATAAAATTAAGATTGATAACA
>DAINPX010000163.1:0-7268 GCA_036743235.1 Melioribacteraceae bacterium | reverse complement strand
AATTATTGGTAATAAATTGTATATTGTAAATGATGCTTCGGCAAAAATGTATGTTTTTAATAAACCATAAATAGGAGTAAAAATGAAATTGGTGAAATACTATATGCTAATTTTATTAATCAGTTCGGTTGGGTTAAATGCTCAGCAGATTTATATTAATGAAATTCTTTCTACCGGAAGTCCGGATTGGATTGAACTATATAATCCAAATAACTATGATGTTGATTTAAGTAATTGGCAAACTTGGGACCCAAGTACTGCAAGTTCTCATTACGTATTACCGGCACAAACAGTAATAACTGCAAAAGGATATTTGATTTTAGAGTGTGATGACGGTAATAATGGTTTGCATACTAATTACAAATTATCATCAGGCGGGGAAACGGTATGGTTGGGAAATAGTAATGGTATTGTTGTGGATTCAGTCGTATTCCCTGGATTAACTTCCGGCACCTCTTATGGTAGAATGCCTGACGGGTCACCCGTATTTGAAACTTTTACAACCCCTACACAAGGCGGAGCTAACGGTATTACGGTTAATACTCCTCCAAGCATTGAAAATCCAAGTAGAACTCCTTTTTACCCGACAAAAAATGATGAAGTAACTATATCTGCTGTAGTAACAGATGATAGCGGTTTAGATGCTGAAGTAAAATTATATTATAATAATGGAACGGGTTGGGTTGGTACATTGATGACAATGTCATCAACAACAAATTATGTTGCTGTTATACCTGTTTTACCTGCCGGTACTACAGTAAATTATTATATTGAAGCTAAAGATAATTTAAATGCTTTTAGTACAAATCCTGCTACGGCACCAACAACCTTTTATTCCTATACTGTGTTGGAAAATCCGTATGTAGCTCCTAAAGTAAGAGTAAATGAAATTTTAGCAAGTAATACTGCAACTATTACCGACCCCGATTTTAATGCCAATGCCGATTATATTGAATTATATAATGGCGAAAGTACGGAAATTGATTTAAGCAATTGGTATTTAACGGATAATTTAACCAATCCTACAAAATGGCAATTCCCTCAAGGGGTTAAAATTGCTGCAAATGGTTATTTATTAGTTTGGTCGGATAGTAAAGATACTGTGATACTTGGTGTTCATTCAAGTTTTGCACTGTCAAAAAATGGTGAAGCAGTCGGTTTATATAACTCTGATGCATTTGTTGTAGATACTGTAACATTTCCGGCTTTAGGAGATGATAGGGCTTACTTTAAAAACAGTGATGGAATGGGTGAATGGGTAATTGGTTATCCTACACCCGGTACAGAAAACCCTTGGGTTTCTGTTGAAAAAACCGATATAGTCGTAAATTCATTTGAATTAAGTCAAAATTATCCAAATCCTTTTAACCCTACAACTACAATTCGTTTTTCGGTAATTAATAATTCCGCAAAAACCGTATTAAAGGTTTATGATGTGTTAGGTAATTTGGTTGAAACTTTAATTAACGAAACTTTATCAAACGGAAATTATGAAGTTTCTTATGATGCAAGAAATTTAAGCAGCGGTGTTTACATCTATCAATTACAAAACGGAAATAGTATTGCCAGCAGAAAAATGATGTTAATTAAATAATTAATCTCCTTAAAAACTATCCCCTTGTTAAATTAGGGGATAGTTTTTCTCAAAGAAAAAATAATTAAAATTATGTTATTAAACTTTCGCCTGATTTAGTAAAATAGGATAGTGAGGTCTTTAATGTTTAGACGGTTTAACAAAAATATTAAATCTAAGTTTACTACTATTGTTGTAATTCCCATAATAGGACTCTTCTTAATTGCTGCTTTTGTAGTTTTTAGCGGTAACAGTATTGGAAACGATATTGAAGATTTAACATATAAAGAAGCTCGGACAAGTACAGAACTTAACAATTTAATTGTCCAAGGTTTTCAATTACGAACTGCAAACAGAAATTTATTGCTTAATTATAATGATAATACCGCAATTTCAAATTATAAAAATGCTAAAGATGAATTTAATAAAAGTTTGGATACGCTTGTAGCTTTACAAAAAGCTAACATAGAGTTATCGGCAAGGATTAATTCAATAAATAATTTCTATCAAAAACTTTTAAGTTATAGTGAAAACTCTCAAAAAATTGCAATTGATGAAGGAACTGAAAGGGCACTTGTTTTTTTAGATTCCGAAGTAACACCTATTTGGCGATTATTAAAAAATGAAATGTATTTAGCACTTGATGAACATGCCAAAAAATATGCAGAGTATAGAGAAAATTCACTAAGCGGGCTTAAATTGTTAATAGTGGTTATTATTTTTCTTGGTTTAACTACAATTATTTTATCATCAATTATTAGTTATTTTGGTGCAAAATCAATCATTAATCCTATTTTGGAATTAAATGATAGTGCCATACGAGTTGCAAACGGAGATACAAAATTATATATAAAAAAAACGACCGAAGATGAAATTGGCGAATTGTGTATATCTTTTAATAAAATGATTGAAAATATTAATATTATTAATCAGAATTTAGTTGAAGAAAAAGAAAAAGTGGAATTGAGGTCAGAAGAGGTTGAAAAAAGTCACGTTTATTTAAAGGAAAGTATAGAGACTATACTTAGCAAAATGGAGTTGTTTTCCAATGGGGATTTAACTGTAAATTTAGCGGTTGATAAAGATGACGACATTGGTAAGTTGTTTAACGGATTTAATAAAGCAATTGAAAATATAAGAAATATGTTAATAAATGTTAATAAAGTGATTTTTGAAACTTCATCCGCTACTGCCGAAATATCTTCTTCGATTGAGGAAATGGCAGCAGGTGCAAGTGAACAGACTATGCAAACCAATGAAGTTGCAGCAGCAATAGAAGAAATGACAAAGACTATATTTGAGACTTCCAAAAATACCTCGTTAGCTGCTGATTTGGCAAAAACATCGGGTGATTATGCATTTGAAGGAGGAATTGCAGTAAAAAGAACCATTGAAGGTATTAATAAAATATCTGATGTAGTTTATAAATCTGTAAATACCGTAAAAGTATTAGGTAAAAACAGCGATAAAATTGGTGAAATAGTACAAGTAATTAATGATATTGCAGAACAAACCAATTTACTTGCACTAAATGCAGCAATTGAAGCCGCAAGGGCAGGCGAACAAGGACGTGGTTTTGCCGTTGTTGCAGATGAAGTGAGAAAACTTGCCGAAAGAACTACAACAGCAACTAAAGAAATTAGGGTAATGATAAACACTATCCAAAAAGATACCAACGATGCAGTTATTTCAATTAAGGAAGGAGCTGCAGAAGTGGAAAATGGAAAAGAAACAGCGAAAAAAGCGGGCGAAGTACTAGAAAAAATTGTTAACGGTGCAAAAAAAGTATCTGATATTGTAGTTCAGGTTGCAGTTGCCGGAGAAGAGCAGGCTTCGACTGCTGAAGAAATCGGTAAAAATATTGATGTTATTAACAATGTTACTTCCGAAGCTGCTAATGGGATACAACTTATTTCCAAATCAATCGAAAACTTAAATAAATTGACAATTACACTTCAAAAGTTAATTAATCAATTTAAAATTGGTAATGCCATAACAAAATAATATTTTAATAAATAATTGATATGTTTATTAAATATCAAAAACATTGGGCATAGTTTTTCTTATTTCTACAAAACTCTTATATTTTTTTTGAATATAAGTAACAATATTATTATTATTACGTCTAATATCAAAAAAAATAAACGAGGTATCCTTGGAAAATGATGCTGTTATTGAGGTAAGAGGACTCACAAAAAAGTACAAAGAAGTTCTTGCTGTCAATAATTTAGATCTAAATGTTTATGAAGGCGATGTGTTTGGCTTTTTAGGTCCAAACGGTGCCGGTAAAAGTACTACAATAAGAATGTTGTTAACCTTAATTAAACCCACGGCGGGAGAAATTAAAATATTTGGAAAGCAACTTTACAAACACCGAGAAGAAATACTAAAAAATGTTGGTGCAATTGTAGAAAAACCGGATTTTTATTTATACCTAAGTGCTTATAAAAATTTAGAAATATTGGGTAAACTTAGCGGTGCCGATACTTCAAAAAAACACATTATGGAATTGTTGGAATTAGTCGGTTTAGAGAAAAGGTATAAAAGCAAAGTTAAAACGTTTTCTCACGGTATGAAACAACGCCTTGGTATAGCACAAGCATTATTACACAATCCAAAATTGATAATTTTAGATGAGCCTACTACCGGATTAGACCCTCAGGGAATAAAAGAAATACGCGATTTGATTATTATGTTAAGTAAGGAGCAGAAAAAAACTATTTTGCTTTCTTCTCATATTTTAAAGGAAGTAGAAATAATTGCTAATCGTATGATAATTATAAATAAAGGTGCTACACAAATTGAAGGATATGTTAAAGATTTACTAAGTAAAGATGCACTAACTACAGAAATTGAAGTAAATGATACTGATAAAGCAATACAAATAATCAACAATTCCGGTTTAGAAATAAAAATTAAAAGTTTTTCTAATAATTTAATAATGTTGGATATGAAACCTGAAAATATTAGCAATTTAAATAGATTATTGGTTAATAACGAAATAGAAGTTACCGGTATTGTTAAAAGTCGTTCTTTAGAAGAGTACTTTTTGAAAATTACGGAGGCAAAATGATAGGAGTACTTATTACAACCGAGTTGACTAAGATATTTCGTAAATGGAGAACATATATTGGGTTTATGGTATTGGCGTTTTTGGTCGGAGTTGTTCAGACTGCTATGTATTTTGAAGGTCCCGATGCAGTAAATATGGCAAATAGAAGTTTTGCAGATAGTTTTATTATGACTGGAAATTTATTAAACGGTTATTTTATTGGCAATATTTTGCTTAATAGTTTGATTATTCACATACCGTTCTTAATTGTATTGGTTGGTGGAGATTTACTTGCCGGAGAAGCAACTCACGGCACTTATAGAATGTTACTTACTCGTCCCATAAGTAGAATTAATGTTTTGATTGCTAAATTTCTAAGCAGTTTTATTTATACAGCAATTTTTATGATTTTTATGTTTGCATTAAGCGTTGGTTTAAGTCTAATAATTTTTGGAAGCGGAGAACTGATAGTATTTAAAGATAAAATATATATTTATGGAACGAACGATATTTTATGGCGATTTTTAATGGCATATGGCTTTGCAACTTTAAGTATGGCTACAATTATTGCTCTATCAATATTATTTTCTTCATTAGTTGAAAATGCAATAGGTCCAATTATTACAACTATGGCAGTTTTAATTGTTTCTTTAATACTTTCAAACTTAAACATCGGCTTTTTTGAAAAACTACAACCCTATTTGTTTACTACATACACTAATGATTGGAATTACTTTTTTGAAGATCCGGTTAAATATGATGAAATAGTAAAATCTGCAGGAGTATTACTTTTATATATTTTATCAATATTTGGAATTACAAGTTACATTTTTACAAAAAAAGATATTTTATCATAGGTGAGATATGAAAAAGTTAATTATAACAATATTGTTTGTTTTCAGTGTTATATTTGGGCAGAATCCCGATCCAAAAGAAATTTTAAAAAAGACGGAAGATAGATTTTTAGAGGTTAAAGATTATTCGGCTGATGTAAAGATTAAATTAGACTTGGCATTTTTGAAAATGTCCGATAGTCAGGCAAAAGTATATTTTAAAGCTCCCGATAAATTTAAAATTGATTCCAAAGGTTTTGCAATGTTACCTAAAGAAGGAATAAACTATAATCCTGCAAAATTTATGAAAGGCGATTTTACGGCTATTTTTATAAAGGAGGATAAATATGAAGATAATAGTTGTTATATTGTAAAAATAATTCCAAACAGTGATACGGTAGATGTGGTAGTAACCACATTATATATTGATAAAGGCAATTATTTTATTCGCCATATTGAATCAACTACAAAACAGGGCGGAAATATCAAAATATTTTTAACATATGATAAAAATAGAAAACTTCCATTGCCCGATAAAGTAAGGTTTTCGTTTAATATTGATGGAGATAAGAATAAAAAAGAGATAAAAGACCCGGATAAGAATGTTCGTAAACAAATGAATGCACAAAACATATCGGGAGATGTATATATTTATTACTCTAATTACAAAATAAATAAAGGATTAAACGATAACTTATTTGTAAAAGAGAAAAAAGATTCTAAAAAAAGTTAATTTGGTAACGGAATAATTTTTATGTTGTTTTTTGCTTCCGGAACGGTTTTGTCAATCAATAAGGATGCTTCGTAAATCATTTTAGCAGGAATACCTAAAAATAAAGTAACCCGAACTTCTCTATTCTGAGTATTACGTGTAGCTAAAAAATTTAATTTGGCTACTGTTTGAGGATCTTTAATATCGTTTTCATTTAAAATTAAGCCAATTACATATTTTTTCTTAAACTTACCTATAGCATCAACAGAATAACCACCTATAGGCTTTGGTTCCGGCAAATATTTACCAAATTTACGACTAAGGGTTAAATAACCGTTTCTCCAAAAGTGGGTTATTAGCTCGTCAACCCTTTCTCTCATTTCGTATTTGTGTGCCATTGTGCACCTCGCTTAATTTATAATTAAATTGCGGGAAGAATCGGAATAAGAGGAGAAAATTGATAATTGTTTATTAATCTTATATTTTTTAATAAATCTATTTCAAACGATTTAACGGAATTGGAATTGTTAACCCGTCCAAAAATTACATAATTGCCTTCTTTATTTTTGGCAATTAAGTATGGATCGAAAGTAATGCGTTTATCGTTTACTTCAAATTCCATCCTGTTTCTTTTGTAAATTGCGTGTCTTATTATTTCGATGGTTCGCATCTCGTACCTCATAATTTTATTTATACCACCTTATTACGCCTATCACTTTTCCTATTATCGAAAATTTATCGGAAAAGTTTACACTTATAGGCAAAAAATTATCATTTTCGGGAATTAGTTGCACTCCCAGTGCATTTTTTTCGTATCTTTTTAATGTTGATTCATCGTTTAGCATAGCAACAACAATTTCGCCGTTATTTGCATAATTTTGTTGATTGATAACAACATAATCGCCTTCCATTATTCCGGCTTTAATCATACTTTCGCCTCGTACTTTTAAAGCAAAACAATTTGCATTAGCTTTAATAAAAGAACGATCAATAGTAATTGTGCTATCAATATTTTCTTCCGAAAGTACCGGATAGCCGGCAGCTACACGCCCAACTACCGGTATTTCAAACGAATTAGATGCATCATTAGTCGTTTGT
>DAINPX010000162.1:0-7278 GCA_036743235.1 Melioribacteraceae bacterium | reverse complement strand
TTGTCTATTTCATCATAAATTTTAGTTACTGCCGCTTCGTTATTCTTTTCGGCATTATCAATAATATTATATATTCCTTTTTCTATATCCTGTATTTTTTGTAATATCCCTGTACCATTATTATTTACTAATTTATCTACCAAAATATAATTACCCCCATTTCCTCTGTTAATAGGAAATAATATTTGTTTTAGTTTTATTGAATAATCACAAATTAATGCAGTACCATTAGCATTAGGTGATATTATTTCGGGTAATTTGTTTTTATTAAATACATAAACGGGTATTGCTACCGATGTTAATGGAAATCCTACAACCGACCACATTACCATTTCTTTAATATTTTTAACATTATTTATTCCATGTATTACAATTGAAGCGACACTGCTTGTACGGGGAATATAATCTTGAAACGGTAAAAAACCACTGTTAGTAATATTTTCGTTTAAATTCAGCTCGGTTAAGGAGTGATATAATGAACGAGAACAATTATTAATTATGTATTTTGTAGTTAATATTTTTTGAGCACTTGCCGAATACAATAATTTATTTGCCGTATTATATCTTATATAACCATATCCGGTTTCCGGATTTCCGGTAAAAGAATAATTGGTTCTAATAACATAACCAAATGGTGCAATTTTACTATCGTTAACATCTATCTTAGTAAAATTAAATTGGTCGGTTTCGTAATAAGCGGCTCCACCGTTTGCATCAATTACTCCAAAATTTGCTTGCACTCCTAATGGTTTGGGTAATGAATTCAACATAATTTCAAAATCCTCTAATGTTTTGCATTCCCCAAGCGCTTTTTTCATCAATACACCTTCTTGGTCTATAAAATCAATTGTATCTTCTTCAATTAAATTATAAGATGCGGAATTAATTATAGCAAACCCATGTTCGTTACAACCTCCCCAAATATTAGCCCCACTCAAATCACTTGCATTTACCAAACCCACATAGTAATATTTGGAATCGTTAAAATATCTTATTACATTATTTTCCTCACTTGCATCTCGGTGTTTCCATAATATTGGACGTCCATCGTTTGTATATTTACCGGATATTATTGCAGTTGTGCATGCATAATATTCACTAAATAAAATAATAACAATAAATAATATAAGCTTTTTCATAATATTCCTCATCTAATCAAAAAATAATTTTATGTAATTTTTATCGCTGCTTTTTCCTAGAATATATACTGTATCTTTTTCGCTAAATTTAAAACTGTTTGTTAATTTTAATATGTCTTTCCCTTTTCTTCTAACTTTTATAACCTTAACTTTATCGTTATCAATCCAGTTTAAAGAGGAAATTGATTTATCCAATACTTTTGAATTTGCCGTTACCTGATAAGTATAAAGTTCTAAAGTTGTTGCACAACTAATAAAAAGAAATATTAAAAACAATATAAAATATTTATGCATTTTCTTCTCCGTTAATTTTCGTTTAATATGCTTCTTAATTCATTAATTTTATTTGGTTCACAAAATAAATATAATATATCATTCGGTTCAATTTTATAGTCTTTATCCGGGTTAGAAATTACTTCTCTCCCTCTTCTTATTATAAGCACAGATGCCTTGTATTTATTTCTAAAATTTAATTCCGCTAACGTTTTATATAATATTTTACTTTTTTTACCCACTTTTACCGATGAAATTGTTACTTCGGGTATGTCAAATATTAATTTTTTTCGTTTTGTAGGACTCATTCTAAACATTTTATAACTATTTGCCCTTATGTCATCTATAAAATTTTCAATATCTTCAAGGGGAATTAAATATTTTAACAATACTCTTGTAAATATTTCTATACTTGTTTCGTATTCCTCAGGTATTACTTCATCTGCACCCAAATCTATTAAACCTTTTATTTCGCTAATGTATCGTGTTCTTACAATAATATGTATATTTTTATTCATCATTTTTGCTAAACTTACAACTCTTCTAACTGCATACGGTTCGTTTATTGCAATAACAATTATTCTCGCTTCGGTTATATTCATTGCCTCTAAAACTCCTTCTGTTGCTGCATCTCCGTAATAAATTGGTATTCCTTTTTTCTTTTCTCGTTCAACAGTTTCCGGATTTATTTCTAAAACTACATAAGGTATATTAGATGATATTGCAGCTTTACTTAAATTTTTTCCGTTCACACCATAACCAACTATTATTAAATGCCCTTTTAATTTTGTTTTAGTTTTTTCATACCTTCCGTTATTCGGTTTTGTTTTAATTAATTTTTCAATAAAATCCAATATTTTAGATTGGTACTTCATAAAAAACGGTACAGCCATAATAGTAATTATTGAAACCGCCAAAAATAATTGATGAATTTCTTTATTTATTATATTAAACTTTAATCCTTCTTTTGCCAGTATAAAAGAAAATTCACCGATAGAACTTATACTTAATCCCGAATAAACCGCTACCCTAAATGGTAATTTTAACAAACTTCCCGAAATTGTGGCTAAAATTGCTTTTAATAAAATTAATAAAACACTTAATAAAATTACAAGAACATAGTTTTCCATAACTATATTAAAATTTAACAACATACCAATTGATACGAAAAATATGCTTAAAAATATATCTCTAAAAGGCAGAATATTACTTAAAGCTTGCTGACTAAATTCACTTTCCGATATTATTAATCCTGCTAAAAATGCCCCTAAGGCAACCGATATTCCAAGTTCTGCCGTAAACCATACAATTCCAAAACATATTACCAATATTGTTATTAAAAACAATTCTCTAATTCGTGTTCGTGCTATTCTATATAATAAAAACGGTACTATATATTTTGCAAGTATATAAACAACTCCAATTATTAGTAATCCTTTTAATAATAAGTAAAATAAAGCTGATAAATCTTCCCCCTGTTCTGTTAAAAAAGGAATAAATAACATCATGGGTATAGATATTAAATCTTGTGCAATTAATATTGCAATAGTATTTTTACCGTGTAAAGTATCCAACTCTCCTTTGTCTGAAAGAATTTTTAATACAATACCTGTATTACTTAATGCAGCCAAAAAACCCACAAAAACAGACGCTTTTACTCCTAAATTTAATATATATGCAATAATAAAAACTGTTAATGAAGTTAAAATTAATTGTGAACCTCCTCCTACAATAAGTAATTTTCGTAACGAAAATATTTCTCTAAATGAAAACTCTATTCCTAACGTAAATAATAGCAATATTATTCCAAATTCTGCCAGATGATTAACGTTTTCTATATCATCAATAACACCAAACCCATAAGGTCCTAACGCTAATCCGGTAATTAAAAAGCCTAATACTGCAGGTACTTTAATTCTATTAAATAGCATAATTACTAATACGGCTACACCAAAAAGCAGTATTAAATCTGTAACAATATTAAAACTCATTAATTAAAACCACCCTAATTTAATTTGCAAATTCTCCAAAATTACGCTTTCAATTTCTTGTAATAATTCGTTGGAACTTATTAAGGAATTAGTGGCAATTTTAATCAAATTACCCTCCAAAATCGTAAAAAGAAGTGAAGAAATCAAATTTATGTTACAATTTTTTATTTCTTTTAATTCTATTGCTTTTACAAACATAAACTCAAAAAAAGTTTTCATGCTGTTAATATATTCTTTATAGTTCTCTTTCCCTTTTTTAGATTGTACAAGTTTAGATATTACTATCAAATTAATCTCAAGTTCTTTTTTGTGTTCAATCCAAAAGTTAAAATATCCGTTAATAAAATATTTTATCCCCTCCAAAGGGCTATCATATAATTCTGCCTTTCTCATTAAATTAACAATCGGCTGCATCATATAACTATTTACCGAAAACAGTAATTCTTCTTTATTAAAAAAGTGATGATATAAACCTCCCTTGCTTAAATTTGCCCTTTCTGCTATATTATTCATAGAAGTTTGGTCATACCCCTTCTCAATAAACTCTTCAAATGCAGCAATTATTATCGAGTTTATTCTCTCTACTTTTGTAATTTCCATATTAATATTCCGATTTTATGAACATACCGTCAGTCGGTTGTGCAAATATAATCATTTTACTGCAAACTGCAAACAATATTTTATAATACATTCATCATTAGATGGATTATTCTACGATAAATAAACATACCGTCAGTCGGTCGGTTATTTTTTTTTTAATACACCACAAAGCCAAACAATAATATCGAGATTTTTTCAAAAAGTGCTAACTTTAGTATGTAGAAAATTGGATTTTATAATTTTATTTTAATTTATGAAAAAAAATGAAATTTTGATAAATTTTGGCAAAAAAATAAAATCCGAAAGACTTAAACAAGGTGTGTCACAAGAAAAACTAGCTGAGTTAAGTGGGTTACATAGAACTTATATTGGTATGATTGAACGTGCAGAAAAAAACATTACGCTTTTAAACATAGAAAAAATTGCTCTTGCATTGGGAATTGAAATTAGGGAATTGTTCTAGTGCTATCACTTAATGATTATGTAATATTAATAAATAGAATTAAGAATATTGAAATAAATTCGATTGGAATAATTAAAGATATTTTTAATGATAAAAATTGCTACAAAATATTATTTATTGGCAAAGATATTGAAGTTATTACTCCTTTTGATTTCGTTAGATTAATTGATTTAAATAAAACTGGAAAGGGTTTTGAATTTAAAATTTGTAATATTTGTTATATTCTAAAAAAAGAGTCTGAGGATTTTGAAATTAACCAGACTGATTCAAAGGGCAGAAAAACTACAAGACCCACTTGTAAAAAGTGCCGAGAATATATAAATGGCATTCCATTAAAGCCTTCTGAAAATAAAAGGATGTTGGCAATAAGACCTAAACATTTTTTTACCTGCCCGATATGTAATAAAAGTTCTATTCCTGGAATTACCGCTAAAATTGTAATTGATCATGACCACGACACAGGTAATGCAAGAACATGGATTTGCGATAGCTGCAATACTGGACTAGGACGATTTAAAGATAGTATTGCGTTATTAAAAAATGCAATTAGATATTTAGAGAGTTTTACTAAATAATCCTTGTTGAACTTCAACTCTTAATCTTGCGATCTCTGTATATTCTTCAGATATATCCATACCTAAAAAATACCTATCATTTAGATAAGCCATTTTACATGTCGTTCCAGAACCACACATAGGATCAAATACTACATCACCAATATTAGACCAAGATAAAATGTGATCATTAGCAAGTTTTTCCGGAAATATGGCTGTGTGTTTAAATGCAAATTTATCATTTGTAGATCCTCCTAATCCAACAGCATACTCCCAAATATTATTTAAAGTTTTTTCACTTTTTAATTCGCCAATAACCTTTTTATTTACACCATCCGACTTTTTGTTAGAAACGAGCAATTCAAAACCTTGTCTTGCAGTTGATGTCTTTAAAGGATTAAATGTTTTAGGTTTACCTTTAGAAAAAACGAACATATACTCAAAACAATTAGTATATGCATTTGAGCGCATAAATGGGGTATTCTTTTTTTTGTAAATCATTGTATCATGGACATTAAATCCTAATTCTTGAAAAAATAAGGCTTGTTTGAAACTAGTTAAAGTTTTATTTCCGTTAACAATTCTATCACCAACAACCCAAACTACAACACCACCTTTCTTAATTATTCTAAATAATTCAATTGCAACAGATTTATAGTTAAAAATATATCCATTATAATCTCTTAAATCATCATATGGAGGAGAAGTTACAACTAAATCAATACAATCAGCAGGAAGATTTTTCATCCCCTGAACGCAGTCTATATTATATATTTTGTTTAATTCAATCTCGCCTAATTTCATACTTCCCAAATATTTTTAGCAAGTAATATATTAAATACTTATTTAATATTCAACATTGCAATAATTAAATATTTTTGGATGAAATTTTAGGAACTAAATAAAGAAAAATATTATTTATTTAATAAAAATTTCAATATGAAGATTCTATTTTTAATTATTTCGTTAGCTTTTTTTTCCTGCAACTTAAAAACTCAAAAACCGGATATTATTTCTATGGAAAACTATAAATTACGAGCACCGGAGCTAAAACATGGTTTAGATTGGCTAAATACGGATAAACCGCTTACTTTAAAAGAATTAAGAGGAAAAATAGTAATTTTAGATTTTTGGACATATTGTTGTATAAATTGTATGCATGTATTACCCGATTTAAAACGATTGGAAGAAAAATATAAAAATCAACTTGTGGTAATTGGTGTACATAGTGCAAAATTTACTACCGAACGTGGCACCGAAAATATTAGACAAGCGATATTAAGGTATGATATTTCTCATCCGGTAGTTAATGATAATAATTTTGATATTTGGAGGCAATATGCAGTAAATGCTTGGCCTACATTGGTATTAATTGACCCAAACGGTTACATTGTCGGTTCACACTCCGGAGAAGGAATTTATGATATTTTTGATTATAATATAGATAATTTGATAAAAAAACATAAAGACGATATTAATTTAGCAATTTTTAACTTCCCTTTAGAAAAAAATAAAGAAAAACAATCATTTTTAAGTTTTCCTGGTAAAATAATTTCAGATAAAATTAATAATCGTCTAATTATTTCAGATTCCGGCAATAACCGAATAATAATTACAGATACCGAAGGAAATATTTTAGATATAATTGGTAACGGAAATAAAGGATTTAAAAACGGCAACTTTGAAACAACCGAATTTAATAATCCTCAAGGTACGGTTTTATTAGATAACTATTTATATATTGCAGATACTGATAACCATACAATACGAAAAGCCGATTTAAATAATAGAACGGTTGTAACTATTGCGGGTTTAGGATATCAAGTGTATTCGAGAAGACCTGTAGGAAAAGGAATTAATATGGGACTTAACTCTCCTTGGGATTTAACAATAGTAAACAACTATTTATATATTGCGATGGCAGGACCTCATCAAATTTGGAAACTTGATTTAAATTCTAATGATATTTCAGTACATGCCGGAAACGGTGCCGAGAACATTGTTGACGGTTATTTATTAAATGCACAATTGGCTCAGCCAAGTGGATTAACAACAGACGGAAACGTTTTATTTTTTGCAGATAGCGAGGTAAGTGCAATAAGAATAGCCGATATTATTGAAACCGGCAAAGTTACCACTATAGTTGGTAAAGGATTGTTTGATTTTGGCGATAAAGACGGTAATACTAAAAATGCGCTTTTACAGCACCCCATTGGGCTAATTTATAACCAAAATAAAATTTATGTTGCTGATACATA
>DAINPX010000161.1:0-7282 GCA_036743235.1 Melioribacteraceae bacterium | reverse complement strand
ATTAATGCTATAAGTTTGCTAAAATCAATTCTTTTTCTAAAGAAAAATACAATAGATAAAACTATTCCCAAAATTGCAATTGCAAATGGTTTATTTAATAAAAAGAAGTTATACACTGATTGATTAAAAATGGGAATAAATGAAATAAATAATATACCGGGGATACTAAATATTTTTTTCCAAGAATTTGTTAATGTATTTGAAGTGTCGGGAATATAGAAATAACTAACTGTTAATACCAACAAAAGGACAAGTAATGATAAAATTAAAATAGTATAATAATGATAATTAAAAGTAGTTTTAATATATTTTGTTTTATTATTAAATAACATAAATAACAGGATAAATATCGGTAAATGTAATCCGGTTTGTTTAGATAGGATTGAAAAAAAATAGAATAGTAGATATAGAACTAGATAAATATTCTTATTCTTTTCAATTGATTTAATAAAAAACAAAAAGGCATAACTATAAAAAAATAAATATAATAGTTCAGTTTTATTTGCTATCCATAAAATTGAAAATTGAGTATCCGGATGAAATGCAAATAGAATACTAAATAAAAACATAAGCGAACGATTGGTGGAAATATTCATTAATTTAGCTAAAGTATTTATAATATTCCATATTGAATAGAATAAAAACAAAAAAATTAAAATGGAAACTACTTTTATAATTTCAGCAGAAGCATTGAAGAAATTAAAGTCAATCCAAAACGATAAATATGATACGGGTCTAAAAAACAAATAAAATATTGAATTAGGATCAGTTAAAAATAGAATATCTGGATTTTCTTTTATTTTGCCAAATATTACAAAATCATCTGCAAAAAAAAGAGGATAATTAAATATTAATACTAAATATCCTAAAAAGATGAATAGGCTTAGAATAATAAAGTCTCGTTCTCTGTTTTGCAATTTATACCAAGTTATCATAGGAACTGTCTAATAATTATTTTTATAAAAAAATATAATTGAACTAAAATACTAACTTTAGTTAATCAATACCCTTAAATTTGAAAAAGCATGAACTTATAAATTAGCTAAAAAGTATTTAGTTAAACAGAAATATAATTAAAAATGAGCTTATATTTAATATTAATTTACTCATATAATTTTTTTTATCACTTAATAAATAATTAGTAATCAAAAGGCTGATGAGTTACTTAATTCAATATTTTAAGAAAATTAGTTATCTCTTTTTGTTAATAATATTGTAATTTTGTAATATTATTTCAAATTAATCCATATATTTATTTTGTTAAGCAAACTAAAAAATATTTCTATTCTTTCTTTTGGTGAATTTGTTTCAAGAATTCTAAATTTTCTATCATTCGCTTATTTAGCTCGTGTTATAAACCTTTCCGATTTTGGAACAATAGGGTTTGGTACAGCATTAATTAATTTTTTACTAAATATAGTTAGTTTTGGTTTAGATAGAATTTGCTTAAAAGAAGTTACACAAATCAATCAATTAGCTTCAAACTATTTAATAAATATTTCGATAATTAGAATAGTTTTAAGTTCTATAAGTTTTTTAATTTATCTTTTAATATTATTTTTTAATTCAAATTTCAATTTACCTTTGGTTTTATTGGGTTTGACAATTTTTTCAACCGGGTTATCTTTTAATTATTTTGCAAAAGCAATTGAGTATTTTAAAGTAATAACAACCAACCAAATAGTAATAAGTATTTTAACAATTATTTTATATTTTATTTTTGTAAGAAATAAAAATGATTTTATTATTGCGGTTTCAATATTAGTTAGTGTTTCTTTTATAAGTAATTTTTTGTTTTTACATAACTTAAAAGAATATATAGTAAATATTAAAAACAAATTTTCATTACATCTAATAAAACAATTGCTTTTGGCGTCTTACCCTATTTTTATATCTTCAATTATGATTGCTATTTATTATTTTGCTGATACAATAATGATTGGTATTATAAAAAAAGAATATGATGTTGGAATTTACTCCGCTGCAAATAAAGTGTTTTTAATTTTAACAATACCTTTTAGTATTATTGTAAGTGTTTTTTTGCCCTCTATTGCAAAATATTATCGGAAAGTAAACAATAGTTTTGTTATTTATTTTTGCTTAATTAGTTTAACCGGGGTATTATTAGGTTTTACAACTTATCTATTTGCAAAGAATATAATATTTTTAATATATGGTGAAACTTTTCTTTCATCAATAATTCCTTTAAAAATATTAGCAATAAACGTAATTTTAGTAGGTGTAAATATGTCATTCGGAGAACCTTTAACTGTTTGGGGCAAACAAAAACAATATTTAATTGCCGTAAGTATTGGGGCAATAACAAATATTATATTAAACTTAATTTTTATACCAAAGTATTCATATTACGGAGCTGCTTTTACTACTTTACTATCCGAATTTTCGGTATTTGTTGTTTTAAGTTATTTATTTTGTAGAGTTAGAGAAAAAAATGAGTAATAATAAACCGATTAGAGTTTTACACTTATTAAAAAATTTTGATATTGGAGGAGTGGAAACATCAAATATTAAATTAGGTAATTACTTGGTTGATAAGGTCGAGTTTTGGGGAATAGCAGGTATTAAAGGACTATACTTAAATGCAGATATAATTGAAAAGAAAATATCTGTATTTCCTAATCTTAAAAATTTTTATAATCCTTTTAATTGGTTTTTCAATTTTTTGTTTCTTTTTAGATTAATTAAATCTAAAAAAATAAACATTTTACACTATCATTTTAGAATTCACCTGCCATACATCTATCTAATAAAAATTATTTTTCATAAAATAAAAATAATATACACGCACCATAGTACATTTAAAGATAAATTAGTTAATTTCATCTATGCTGATTATTTTGTTGCGATATCCGATTATCAATATCAAAATTTAGGTAAAAATGTTTTTTTTAAAAGTAATGCAAGTATTATAACGAATGGAGTGTTTCTTAACAATTCTTTACATAAAATTAATCGACCTTTATCTAACCTAGGCTATGTGGGGCGATTTGATAAGCCAAAAGGATTGGATTTTTTAATTCATTGTTTTAACGAAAATAGCGAAACATTAAAACCTTTTAAATTAATAATTAGAGGGAAAGGAGAATTAGACGATAAAATAAAAAAAATAATTGATAACATAAAAAATATCATTATGGATGGTCCAAAAATTTCAATTACTGAAATCTATAAAGATATAGGAATCTTAATAGTACCTTCAAGTGTAAAAACGAACGCAGTTGAAACCTTCCCCAACATTGTTATGTTAGAGGCAATGTCTCTATATATACCGGTTATTTGTCCCAACAATATTAAATTAAGCGATAAATTTGTAAACAACTATAATTTAATAACTTATGAAAGCGATAATAGCAAAGACCTAGTAACAAAACTAATATATCTAAATTCAAATCCTTCTTATGTGCAAAAAATTACAAATAACGCATATAATACTATAGTAAAATATTTTTCTTTTGAAAGATTTGGAGATAGAGTATTTGCAATTTACAATAAGGTGCTAAATCCTTAATTAGTTAAATTCCACTAATCTCTCAAACAGTCAATAATTTCATAGTGTTCAATATTTGAAAGACAATATTTTGTTTTAAGTTTACAAACCCACTCACATCCAAAGCAATCTATAAAATGTGTAATATATTTCTGTTCCAAATTAGTGTAATAAGGGAAAAATCTATTCCAGCCTCCGCCTCCAACAATTGCAATTATTGGTTTATTAAGTTTCAGAGCTAAATGCGTCATTCCGCTATCATTTCCAATAAACAAAGAACATTTAGCTATTAATTTCACCACATCCATTAAAGAGGTTTTCCCCAGTAAATTTTCAACATTATCTAATTCAGCAATATTATCATATCGTTTATCATTTTCTTTTTTAATTCCAATGATAATAATTTTATACTTTTTACTTAATATGGATATTACTGAATTAAACTTTTTTATATCCCAATCTTTTGAGATAGTGGAACTAAAGGGCGAAATTACAACATATTCTTTTTTCTCAATTGTGAAATCAAATAATTTATTATTATTAAACTTTAAGACTGAAGAATTTACCTTAAAAGCAGTTTTTATTAAATATAAAGTTTTGTCATATTCATTAGACTTCCTTTCAAAGTATAACTCTTTATAAATATTGTTAAAATATTTTATTAAGAATTTGTCTAAAAAAAAAGAATCTTTATTTAGACAATATTTATTTTGAGAATTAATAAAATAAGAAAGCTCTTCGGTTAATATACCTCTTGCGGCACAAAGATTAAAAAATTTAGTAATACCTAAGTTGTTAAGTTCGTTAATAAGTTTAAGTTTATATTTAATATTAAATCTATATTCAGATAAATTATATGTTTTAATCTCAAATAATCCCCTGTAATTCTTAAAAAGACTAAAATATTCTTCTTTAATCAAAAAAACGTATTTATTAGTCTTTGGAAACAGATCTTCATTTTCTAAAATTATAGAAGAAACCAATAAATCGCCGATTTGACCGTTATTGAAAAAAAGGATAGTATGTTTTTCTAAACTAAAATGTTTTGATTTAATAATTGGTTTAATTATAAAAAAACATAAAAACCCACAATAGTTTTTGAAGTGCAAATAAGCTCTATTAATAAAATTTGCAATGATATTTTTAATACTTGTTTTATACATAAAATTATTTAGTCGGTTTCGCTTTTATCAGAGAAAATAATTTACTACGCGTGAAATTTGGAAAAAAAACTCGATCAATCCAAGCCGGTTTTCCATTATTATAAAACATCTGAGTTTTTTTATTTATTTTATTTTTTTTTAGTTCTTTATTTATGGTAACTTTAATAATTTTTAAAGTTGTTTTATAAAATGCACAATAAAAACCAAAAAATGCTGCAATAATCATATTTGAGATAAATAATTTAATTCCATACTTAACGATATAGTAAGTATTAAAATTTTCATAAAGGAATACAAAATAGCTGAAATAACTATGTTGAAATCTAAATTCTGATAGAAAAGGGTTGCTATTTTTATTTTCTCTCGCATAAATCGTTTGAAGATGATATACAATTGCTTCATCTAAATATAAAGTACTATATCCGGCATTAATAACTCTTAGAGTAAGATCAATTTCGTTTTGGTAAATAAAAATGTTTTTGTTATAAAATCCGGCATTAATAAAAATTATGGTTCTAAACATTACACCGCAGCCGTTAAATGTTTTCGGCTTTTTCTCATAATCAATCGTCTCACAAATTCCAAATTGCAAATTAATAACCTTAAAAGCGATTAAACCTAATTTTCTGTTTTTTGTAAATTCGATCAACCCTTTTTCAATCGCATTTTCTTCCGGATAGCTATCATCATCAAGCTGCATAATAAATTCCCCTTTTGCTTCTTTTAAACCATAGTTTAATGCAGATACACCAATATTGGTTTTTAAGCTAATGAATTTAATTTCGGGAAACAACTCGGGAATTTTAGTTTTTGTTCCATCACTTGAATTATTATTAATAATAATAATTTCAATATTTTTATATGTTAAATTTTTTAACTTTTTTATTACGTCAATCAAGATATTAATTCTATTATAAGTTAAAATAACAATACTGACTAATGACATATCGGTATCATCTTTTTATTATTAAAAACTTAATTATTCTATATAAAAAATATGTATTTGCTTTAAAATATCTTCCAAATAATCGCTTTGGTTCTTGTACTAATCTATATACCCACTCAAATCCCGAATTATATAAAAAACCGGGTGCTTGTTGTTTGTTTCCCGCCAAAAACTCAAAAAAACCACCGACACTAATAATGCAATTTACGTCAATTTTGTTCAAATTTTCTTCCAGCCAAACTTCTGAACGAGGCATTCCCATACCAACAATTAACACTTCTGTTTTTGCGTTATTTATATTTTTTATAATCTTTTCGGTTTGTTTTTTCAAATTAAAATAACCATCATTAAAACCAACAATTTCCATGTTTGGAAAAGTCAGCCTTGTATTGTCAATAAATTTTTTTAATGATTTGTTTGATCCTCCTAAAAAAAATATTTTTATTTTCTTTTCCCCCAAAAGTTTGCCTAATAATTTTTCATAAACATATGTAAAAACTACCTTTTTAATCTCTTGTTTAGTCAAAATTTTTATGGCTTTAACAATACTGTAACCGTCAGCTATAATAAAATCAGCTATTTTGAAAGCACTGTTAAAATTTTTATTTGTATTAAATAAATAAAAAGAATAAGAATTCAAATAGAAAAACACTTTTTTTTGCTTATTTTTTAAAGTGTTAAAAATTTCATTAATATATTCTTCTTCAGAGGCAATATTAACATGAGTATTAATAAGTTTATAAAGCATAAAATTAAAGGGTTATTATGAAAGCAAAACTAACAGTCTTAGTAGTATTTTTTTCATATATTTTTATTTACGGGCAAATTTTGCAAAATGAGACCATAAAAGGAAATATTTATGAAATAAATATACAAAACAAAGTAAATTATTCAATAACACAAATAAATGGCAAGAACACTATTGTTTTTGATAATTATTTTGACGAATCTTCTCCAGGAGCATTTAGCCTACCTTCGATGGATCTTTTTATTGCAATTCCCGAAAACAGCTCCCCCAATGTTGAAGTTTTTGACAATGAAATTGATATTGTAAATTCTATTCCAAAAATAAATCCTTTTGTTGAAAAACTTAATGATTCTACTTTGGTTTATCACGATTCTGAGTTCAATTATAAACCTGTTAAAAATTTTGAAGTTTTGGGTTTTGTTTATATTGATAAAAATTATTGTTTACATATTAAATATTTACCTTTTCGTTATAATCTAAATAATAGAAATGTTGAAATAGTTAAATCTTTTAAAATTAAATTAGTGTTTAATCAAAACATTCTTATTAAAAACACTTCAGTTCAAAAGAGTCACCCTATTATATTAAATCCATCTTTTGGTTCTAATTATTATGTTCAAAAAAATATAATTTCTTTACCAAGCTCATCATGGATTGATTTTAGCAGTACTTATTTAAAGTTAGGTGTTATAAAAGATGATCTATATCGAATTACAAAAGAAGATTTGTTAAATTTTAATATTAATTTAAATTCATTAAACCCTAAAACATTTAAACTATATGTTAAAGGTAACCAGGTTCCCATTTATGTATTTGGTGAAGAGGATAATTTTTTTGATAATACCGATTATATTGAATTTTATGGAACTCGTAATTATGGAGATGAGAATTATAGAGCAGCAGCAAATTATGGAGAA
>DAINPX010000160.1:0-7284 GCA_036743235.1 Melioribacteraceae bacterium | reverse complement strand
ACTTTAGCAGTAAATACGCAATTACCTGAAGATAAAGGTGGTGCAAATGGAAAAGTTGTTTTTATTGATACAGAAGGGACATTTAGGGCTCAGAGAATAAGGCAAATTGCAGAGGGAATAGGGGCAAATCCCGAAAAAGAAAAAATATTTTATACATCCGAAATAAAAGTTAAAAATGCCGCAAGTATAAAAATTAATTCTCTTTTTATGCGATACGATAATCATTCCGCATACTTTTCCTTAATAAATGTCGATTCGTTATATTATACAGTATTATATAATTTTAAAAACGGAAAATCTTTTATAAGGCAATTAGAAAAAGAACGTAACGAAATTATTTCAAGTTTTAGTATTGAAAACAAACTTGTTTGGTACAATAAATTTTTGTTAATTAATAATTCAAAAAATGGCATTTTTGTTAAGTTGGATACATCTAACCCAAATGAATTTGTATTTGAAAAAGTTGAAGTACCTTATACCGATAATTATTTTGTTACGGTAATAGATAAAAAACCGTATCTTATTTATAAGGTTGAAGATAATATTATTAAATTTAAAGAAATTGGCGGAAATAAGTGAAAATAATAAACGTTATTTTTTTATTGGCTTTTGCTGTAGTAATTAATATTAATGCCCAAGATACCGATTTGTTGTATAACAAATTTATGGAAATAAAGACGGGTATTAAATATTTACCCGAAGATAATAAACCGAAAGAAGAAAATTTTGAAAAATGCGGAACAAGTATAATTAATAAAGTGAAACTTAATATAGGTAACTTTTCGCTTGAGCAACAACAAGTATTAAATAGTTTTTTAGGTCGCCCTGCCACCGAAAAAAGTATAATTAGCCCATCAGGAAAATTTAGAATACATTATGATACAAGCGGTGAAAACAAACCCGGATATGATATAAATAGTGCTGCGGTAATTTTTGACTCGGTATATAGTTTTGAAATAAACACCTTGGGCTACCCTGAACCGCCTTCCGATTTTGGAGGAGGTGGCGATGATTTGTATGATATTTATATATATAACCAGCCCGGTGGTATTTACGGATATACCGAAACCGAAACTTATTTAAGCAACAATACTTATACAACCTTTATGGTTGTTGATAACGATTTTACGGGTTATTATTCGCAAGGGCTAAACGGCTTAAGGGTAACGGCAGCTCACGAGTTTCATCATGCAATACAAATGGGAAGGTATATTTTACGCGATTCCGATACATATTATTACGAAATTACATCTACAGCAATGGAGGAATTTGTATTTAGTTATGTTAACGATTATCATTTTTATGTTAAATCGTTAATGAATGATCCTTCTAAAAATTTTAAAAATTATAACTATAATTATGCATTGTGGAATATATATTTAAAAGAAAAATTTGGATATGACATAATTAAAAGAACATGGGAATTAATGAAAACGGATTTAGCAATTAATTCTCTATCTAAAGCAATACAAGAATACGGTTCTACTTTTAAAGCCGAACTTAATAACTTTGGAACTTGGTTATATTTTTCGGGTTATAGATATAAAGAGGGGAAATATTTTGAAGATGCAAAAAAATTTCCCGCATTAAAAATATCAATGTCTTATCCGTTTTCACCTCCATTGCAAATGATAGGTATTAATTCGTTCCCTTCATCCAATAATTTTTTAAGGTTTGGAAACGGAGCAGATACCGTTGTGGCAATAATTACAAACGGAGATATTAATTCATTAAATATGACCTGGGTTGACTTTAGTTTAAGAAGTAACGAAGCCGAAGGATTTATTAATATAAGCGATGGGTATTATTATAAATATATTGTACCCGAAGCCAATAAACCCGTTTTTTGTTCATCGGTAATATTAAACGATTCTTCATCATTTAATAACGGCACGGGAATAATTAGTTATGTGTATCCTCAACCGTTTTCGTATTTTAGCAACGGAGATTACGGTATATTTTTCCCGGTTAAAAGTAAAACCGGTTTAAATGTTAACTTGTATATTTACGATATAAATATGAAATTACTTTATAACGGAACATTTAATTTTATATCGGGAATAAATCCTTACATAAATTGGAACGGATATACAGATAAAGGCAAATTGGCAAACGGGGTGTATTTATTTGTAACCGAAAGTGAGGGTAAAATAGTAAAAGGAAAATTTGCGGTATTAAATGACTAATTATTTAATAGAGCTTGATAATATTAGTAAAACATTTGGAAGAAGGTTAATATTTAAGAATATATCTTCAAAGTTTAATTCTCCTGATATAATTGGTGTTGCGGGAAAAAACGGTGCAGGCAAATCTACATTTGTTAAAATATTGGCAAATTTAATTTCGCCTACAAAAGGGAAAATAAAACATTTTATAAATAATAAATTAATAGAACCCGAAAAAGTTTATAATTATACAGGTTTTGTTGCACCTTATTTAGTCCTTTACGATGAATTTACTGCTTTAGAAAATTTATTTTATTGCTGTAAAATACGCGGAATTAATTATGAAATAGAGTATGCCAAAGAACTATTAAAAAATGTAAATTTATTTGAAAGGAGAAATGATTATGTTAAAACATATTCATCGGGCATGAAACAGCGTTTAAAATATGCTTTTGCACTAATTCACAATCCAAATTTAATAATTTTAGATGAACCTACAAGCAACTTAGATAATGCGGGAAAGGATTTAGTTTATAACTTTATTTCAAGTTTAGGCAAAGAGAAATTAATAGTGCTTGCAAGTAACGAACAAACCGAGTTAAAATATTGCAGTAAAATTATTGAACCGGAAAAATATAAAGAATAATTATGATAAAAAGTTTTTACTTATTTAAAAAAGATTGGCAATCGGAATTAAGAACGCGATACGCAATTAATGCTTTGGTTATGTTTATATTGGTAACAATTAGCGTAATTCTTTTTTCGGTTGGTCAAGAAAAAATGAGCGAATATTTAACCGGCGGGTTGTTATGGGTTGTAATATTTTTTTCTGCCATGAGCGGTTTATCACGTGTTTTTGTTAGCGAAGAAGAAAGAGGTACAATATTAACGTTACAGCTTATTGCTTCATCCGATACTATTTTTACCGGCAAAATGCTGTTTAATTTGGTTTTGGTATTTTTAATGAATACCGTAATTACACTACTTTACTCAATTTTGTTTAATTCTTTTGTAATAAATAATGTTTGGTTATTTGTAATTGCTTTTATAATAGGCAATATTGGTATTGCGGTATCTTCTACCGTAATTGCTGCAATAATAGCAAAGGCAAATACCAAAGGAACGTTATATCCCGTATTATCTTTTCCCATACTTTTGCCATTAATTTTAGTTTTGTTACAGTTAACAAAATTTGCAATAGACGGTAAAACAATTGCCGAAAGTTATGCCGAGCTTATAGTATTAGTTTGTTATGATGTAATAATGATAACTGCTTCTTATCTGCTTTTTGAATTTATTAATAAAGATTAAATGTTTTTTAACTTTTTAATTTCATTTAATATATTTGGCAAAATTTCGCCGCTGTTACCTATTAAAGAATAATCGCAGTAATGTGATAATTCGGTATTGGTTATATTAATTTCAATTAATAACGAGCCGTATTGTTTTGCAATAATAGGAATATTGGCGGCAGGGTAAACAACGGCAGAAGTGCCAATAACAAAACAAACATCACTTCGCATTGCCATTTTTTCGGCATTGTTAAAAACATCCTGAGGCAACATTTCTCCAAACCACACAACGTCCGGTCTAACAAGTCCTCCGCAAATTTTACATTTAGGAGCAGTTTTGTTTTCGGAAATAAGTAAATTATCGTATCGTGTTTTACATTTAATGCAAAAGTTTTTTTCGATATTACCGTGTAATTCCAGTACTTTTTTGCTACCGGCACGGTTATGTAAATTATCAACATTTTGTGTAATTACGGTTACATTGTTAAATAAGTTTTCAAATTCCACAATTGCATAATGACCGGCGTTGGGTTGTTTTTCTTCAATAATTTGTCTGCGGTATTGATACCACTCCCAAACCATATCGGGGTTTTTAAGAAAAGCATTAAAGTTTGCCAATTCTTCGGGTTTTAATTTGTTCCAAATTCCGTCTTTACCGCGGAAAGTGGGAATACCGCTTTCGGCAGAAATTCCCGCACCCGTAAAAAATACAATTTCTTTGGCATTAATAATTTTATTAATTAAACTATTGTTAATAAACATTTATTTATTCTTAATTTCGTTTAACAATTTTTTTGCTTCTTCTTTTCTAACTTTATCGTCTTCATCTTGAATAGGTGAGTTTAATGCTTTATTCAATTGTTCTTTTGCTTCGTTAAAACTATCCCCGTCAATTAATGCGATAGCGTAGTCCACATAAAACATTACATAATTGGGGCGTAAACCAATAGCTTTTTTGAAGTTGGTAATAGCAACGTCATAATCAGCCCAACTTAAACCTGCAACTTTACGAGCCACCCAACTTTTTTGCATAAGTTTTGCATGGGTTCTTGCCAAAACATAATGGGCTGTTGCTTGAATTTCATTTCCTCCGTTACCTAATTTAATGGATTTTTCGGCATCATCTTTAACGGATTCTACAACTTTACCTACAGAAAAAACTCCTTTGAATAAAGCAATTCGTCCGTTAACAATTGCACGGCGTAAATAAGTAACGGATTTATCAGGTGCAAGTTTAATAGATCTGTTTGCGTAATCCAAAGCTTTTTCGTATAAGCTAAGTTGTTCGTCTTCTTTATCGCCGGACATATGTTCGGCAATATCTACATAAGTACGGCTTAAACGCCACAATATTTCGTAATTATTAGGGCTTAATTTATCTGCTTGTTCTAGAACTTTTAAGGCAGCATTATTATCAAATTTATCGTAATACTCTTCGCTTTTTTTAATTAATTCTTCTACGCTTTGTGCAAATAGTTGAACCGAAAAAAGCAGAATTAAAAGAGTTAGTTTACTTATTTTATTCATTTTCTCCTCTTATGGTTAATTAGTTGATAAAACCTAACTTAAAAAAGTACTTTAAAGTTCGTAATTGCGTAAATATAAATCCGTGCCTGCAAGTTGAATAAATTTAGTCCAATTACCTTGAGTGTTATCTGCAGAGTTAATAGAGTATTTATAAGCGTTTGTTTTAGCACTTAGTTCATCGGCTTGATACAAAACAATAGCTTCAAGCGTTTTGGGAACAACAGGAGTGGCAAATTCCAGTTTGCCTTGGTGGCTTAAAATTAGATGAAGCAGATCATTTTTTAGCTTATCGGGAAAATTTGGAATTTCTTTAATTTTTGATTCAACTTCCATTGCACCTAAAACAATATGCCCTATAAGTTTGCCTTCATCGGTATAATATATATCGGTGTTTACGTTTAATTCTTTCAATTTACCAAAATCATGAAATAATGCACCGCAAATAAGTAAATCTCTTTTAATGTTAGTATGAATTTTACACATTAAATCGCAAATTTTAATAATTTCCAAAGTGTGTTCAATTAATCCGCCAATGTAAGCATGATGCCAGTTTTTTGCTGCCGGCGAAGACGCAAATTTTTCGATAGTATGGGTATCAAAAATTGTTTTAACCAATTTGGATAAGTGAATATTAGTAATAGAATTGAGAACTTCGTTTAATTCGCTTTTCATTTCGTCTAACGAACGGGTACTTGAAGGCAAAAAATCTGATATAACAATATTATCAGCCGGTTGGGTTAAACGGAGTTGTTCTATTTTTAAGTTAATACTATTTTGATATAGTTCGGCAGTTCCTTTTATTTTTATTATTAGTCCGGGTTTTAATTCCGGTAATACATTTTCAAAGCCGCCCCACATCCTTCCTATTAAAGATGTTGATTTATCTTTAACTTCAATTTGTAAGTACTGGTTTCCCGTTTTTGTAGGTCTTGTTTCATATTTGGATAAAACACAATAATGTAAAACGGTATCTTGGTCTTTTAATTTATTAAAGTCTATTTGATTTAGCACACGTTTACTCTTCTTCGGATTTATCGGTTAAATTAGTTTCAATAATTACGCTGTTTGCAGGCAAGTGTACAATTACGGAACGCTGCAATGTTTCTATGTTAATTCCCAAAACTCGTTCATCGTTACTATATTTGGCAACAATGCCTTCTACACCAGCAAACGGACCTTCAACAATTTTTACATGAGTTCCAATTTTTATTAAATCGGAAACGAAAGCATCGGGATTTGTAACCAACATTTTTTGTAAGTTTTCAATTTGCCAATTTGGAATTGTGGCAGGCACACCTTTAAAATTTACTATTTTTACAATTGATTTTGCTTGAACCGAAATATATCTTTCGGAATTATTAGCATTTATAAATATATAACTTTTAAATAAAGGTTCAATAACTTTTTTCTTCCTGTCACTCCATTGTTTAACTTTTGTAATTAAAGGTAAATAGGTTGTAATCTCCATTTCTTTTAATTGCTGTTCCGCCTTAAACTCCTGCCTTGGTTTTGTATATAGGGCATACCATTTTCTTAATTCTATTAAATTATTGTCATCGTTCATAAATATTCCGTAAAACTTTTATATAACACAAGTGTGAATAATATCAATTAAATTTTTACCGTCAACCGGTTTGGGTATTAGCTTATTAACGCCCATATTAAGATATGTTTGCCTAATAGTATCGTTAAATTTGGCAGAAACAACAATTACCGGAATGTTTTTATTTTCGTCTTTTTTTCTAAGGGCTTCAATTAGTTGAATACCGCTCATTAAGGGCATTTCGTGGTCAGTAATAACTAACGAAGGGACACGGTTAACAATTATCCTAATAGCATCGTAACCGTTAACAGCTTCAATAATATCAAAATTCGGTAAATATTTGTTTAATATTTTACGATATAAATTAAGCATATCGGGGTCGTCTTCTACAATAAGAACTAAATTTTTGGCTTCTGGCAAAGTAAAGTGAAAATCGGTTCCCATTCCTTCTTTGGAATAAAACCAAATATTTCCGCCGTGTTTTTCAATAATTTCTTTTACAAGAATTAAACCTAAACCGCTTCCTTTTTCGCCGTTAGTGCCTGTAATGGAAAATTTTTCACCAATTTTAAATACTTTATGCATATCTTTTTCGGCAATTCCGGTCCCTTCATCTTTAACTATTATTTCAATAAAACCGCTTTTGTAATTATCTGCAGTAACGGTAATACTTTTACCGGTAGGTGTAAATTTAATGCAAGTTTTAACCAATTTAATTGGCAATAGCATTAAATTTAAACCTACCGGTAAAAGTATT
>DAINPX010000159.1:0-7322 GCA_036743235.1 Melioribacteraceae bacterium | reverse complement strand
AAGAATACAAAAGTGGCTAAAAAACGCCGAAAAATATTTTTTTAAATATAAAGAAAGAGCTAAGGATGCAGCAAGTGAATCCCCGTTGTAGTTTTTTGATAATAGTATTAATGCAGATTTGTGAGAATCTATTATTTTAAATAATTGTTCTGTATTTGAAGTATTCATATTTTTGAATTTATGATTTTAAACTAACACAAAAACATAAAAAAATCAACATTTTTTGTTTTATGCACATTATTTTAATCATGGAACGTTATACAATTAAATAAAAATTAATTACAAACATATGAACACAGAAAATAATCAAAAAGCAGAAGATTTTTTTAAAGAATTAGGAGTGGAAAATATTAGCACAGAAGAAAGACAAAAAATAGGGCAATCCATTCAGAAATTATTACAAGAAAGAATAATGTTAAAAATAGATAATATATTAACAGAAGAACAAAAAAAATCTTTATTAGAATTTGCAGAAAAAAATAAAGGTAAAGATTTAACTATTTTGAATTTTATTATAAACATAATCCCAAATTACGAAGATTTATTACAAGATGAGTTGTTAAGTATAAAACAAGAATTAATACAAGAATAAAAATTGTTAATTTTTTCATATTTTTCTCCAAATAATTAAAAAAAAGGTGAGACCGTTAACCGTTGGTCTCACCTTTTGAGGGGAGTACAGTATATTAAAATGCAATACCTAACGAAAATTTCTGTATCTCTTTCAATCTACCAAAATCACCATAAGCATAATCTACTTTTAATAAGATATTACCTACTAATCGTTGTTGTATTCCAAAACCAAATGTATATGATTCTTCCGAATCTTTCAACAACAGCGATTTGTAACCGGCACGAAGAGATAAAAACTCATCAAATGTATATTCAAAACCCGCATTAAGGCTTTCATAGTCATCACTTGGGTGTGATGCGTCTAACGCAACAATTAATGCATGTGTTTCATTTTTTATGGGTTGATATGCAATTCCAACTCTAAATAAAAGAGGAAGTTCCCATTCTTCGGTTTCAAGATACGCCGGAATATTTCCGTTATTTCCAACAGTCGTATTATCAGGATCATATAAAACTAAAGAAGAATTACCTTCCATTTTCATTTTACTGCCAAAATTTGACATAGAAGCCGCTAAAACTATACCGTCAAAAGGAGTAATATACTGAACTCCTAAATCAACAGCAAAACTTGTTGCACTCATTCGCCAAATTTTTTGGTGTACAAACTTAGGATTAAATCCTATCGAAAAATTGTCTGTTAAATTAATAGCATAAGCTATACTAACTGCAAAATCTTGAGCAGTATAAGTTTCTCCTGTTCCTTCAGGTTCTTCAATTGTAGTTACATCCATCTCACCGATATCCGAACTAATTAAACTTAGACCTAACGAACCCATAGATCCTAAATTGTAAGTAGCGGCAATAAAGTTGTATTTAACATCAGCTATCCATCGTGTATGATCTACAACAATTGCAGCACCTTCTTGCTTAGCAATACCGGCAGGGTTCCAATATAACGATGTTGGATCGTTGCTAACTCCTACATACGCACTTCCCATACCGGCAGCACGCGCTCCTTGTCCTATTGAAAGGAAAGATGCTGCTGAAGTACCTCGTTTTGATACATCGGACACAAAACTTTGTGCAGACGTAAAAACATTTATAAATAATATTAATGCAATAATTACTGTTTTTTTCATATTATTCTCATCCTCTATTTAATAATTGAGAATTTACCGACATGTTCACCAACTCCGGGTGCATCAACATGATAAATATACACACCGTAAGCACAGTCCATTCCGTCCTCGGTAACTAAATTCCAAGAAAGTGAACCGTCATATGGTCCGGAGTCTTTACTTAATGTTTTTACCAAAGCACCGGACATGGTATAAATTCTAATTGTACATTGATTCGGCAAGTGTATAAAATCAATTCTTCTTTCGCCTCTTCCTGTTTGGTACAAGGTTCTTCTTTCCCATTTTGCCGCACTTACATAGGGATTTGGTACTACTTTTATTTTTCCTAATTCTTCATTTGCTAAACTTTTATCATTTGAAGCTGATAATGTAGTGAACGAAAAATAATCTCCTTCGTAAAATGGTTTTGTTGTAGTAATTCTAAATTGATCGCCGGAAGCAGGAATAATTGGATCTTCTCCACCGAAAGGAGGCAAATAAGATACGTTCCATGTTAATTTGTAGTTTGTTCCAACATATTCAATAATTACAATATTATCACCAAAATCAAATATTTTGTTTTTGTTATTATCTAATATCTCGGCTTTTACAGTATCACCACGTGTTAAATTTTTAACAACAAAGTTTACTTTTATTTTGGTAAAAGGTGTTTCAACTGTTGCTTCGGGTAAAAATTCCAAGATATAATCTGCAGGCCATGCTACATTTCGTGCGGGAGAACTTTTATCCGGTCTAACAAACATAAACAAATTACTATTTCCTTTTAACCAACCTGTTGCAGTATCAACAACGGCAATTGTTGTATCATTATCAACAGAGATTGTCATTCCGTCAAAAGGAGGGCTAAATTTTCCGATACCAATATTTGTAGAATCGACATCTTCAACTATTGCAGTATCCGGTTTGCCAATTTCGCTTTTAATAACGGAAAAACTTAAAGTTTTATAAGTCGGAAAGTCACCTACGGATTTGAATTTTACTTTGTAATTTACATTATTATTAATAATTCCGGGATTTAATACATCTACTGTAACTTTACCGCTACCAACTCCGGCTGTTACTTTATTTAGGTCCCCGTTTATCTGAGGAGGAATTAATCCGGCAGCTGCAGAATTTGGTGTAACAACAGCACAGTTAATATCAATAAAAGTAATGTTGCCGGCATAATCTTCACTAATAATCTTTGTTGTTTCGGTAGGTTGTAATCCTTTTGTACCAAATGCAGGATCACCTTGATCATATGCAACTAAAGCATAATAATATCTCATACCGTTTTTAACATCGGTATCTATATAAGAATGCTGTAAACCCGTATCATCTCCTCTCCAAAAATGTGCACCGTTAATACCAACAGGATCCGGACCTTTTATACCGTTCTTAAGGTCAAATTGTGCAATTGGCTTCCAATATTTTGGTTCACCTTTAGAATCGGTAATAATTTTAACATCATTAAATTCGGCTTCTTGGCTACGTAAAATCATATATCCTTCAAAGTCTTTTTTGTAGCCTAATAACGGATCATTATTCTCAAAACCCAAGAAAGGATCTCTTGACTGTTCCGAAATTGCATCCCAGTATAAGAATACTTTTTTATCGCCGGGAACCGCAGTTAAATTTGGTTTTAACGGGGGTTTAGAAAAATTATAGTTGGCATTATAAATCTGTTGAACTGTTTCTTTATTAAATATTAAATCTTCCAAATCACTACCAAATACTAATGCCATTGAAAATCTTTCACGCAAATTGGAATTTAATGGAAATGCTCCGGAAGAAAAAACCATACTGATGTTTGTTCTTTGTATAGTAGTATCAAAATTATTATAAGCCATTTTTAACCACATGCTTTCATCATCTTTAGGCCAACCGCCACCTGTTCCACCTTGACCTAAACGATACAAAGAAACAGCGGTCAAACCAATCTGATCAGACTCATCTTTATCTGTGGCATCAAAATTTGGTTCACCTGTTGTAGGTACTCCGTCCCCTTCTCCTAAATCCGAACCTTTATACTGCGGATCCCAAGGACCAACACCGTCTTGTCCTAAATCGTCATTCAAAGGTTCATTTATATCGGCATCCCATTTTCCGTTTCCATTTACATCAATATAAGATTTCCAATCGTGATCATTATCAATGCCATCATCACGGCGTTCGTCAACAATGCCGTCTTCGTCATCATCTAAACCATTTGAAGCATTTCCGGGACTTTCTAAGTATGCATATCCGTAATAGCCGGTTTTCCAACGAATTGGTGCTCCTAAACCATCGTTATCATAACAATATGCTAAGTCAAGTTTTTTATCAAAAGAAGCAACATCATCTTCGGAATCGTTTGAACCGCCCACACCGCAATCGGTATAAAATCCAAAATATGTTGTCGGGTAATTATTATCCGAAATATTAATAATATCATAGTGCCAAAATATTATATCTTCGGCAAGTACATGAGACCATTGAAAACCTCTAACTTCAATTCTTAAACCTAAACCACCAAATTCGGGCATTGAAGAAATTGGATAATAGTTAAAAGGTTGACGAGTAAACTCGCCATCTTGAGAATCATCCATTACAAAAAATGTTTCAAAATCACTGTTTTGAACTCCGCGTCCAAAATAACCGTACCAATAACCATCCCATGTATCATCAATTAAAGGTAATACTTTTGGCCAATATGAGGGCCATGTAGTGGGATTAGTATTTATTGCCGGTTTTTCTGATGAGGCATTTACATATCCGGGAACAGGTTCAACACCCCATATTCTTCCGGTATTTGGATCCTTATCCATCCATTCACGATAAGAAGTTTGTAATGGATGTACTAATTGACCAGTACCTGGTGCCGTAATTTCACTTGCTACAAGCATACAAACACCGTCAAGGTAAGATTGTCCGGTTCCTTTAGGCCATTCACCCGAAGGTTGCAAAGGCCATTGACCTACTTCTCCGTTATTATAGAATAATGTACGAACTTGGTTGCCGTCCATTATTCCTTTTTTTCTAAAGTTGTAATCACCTCTTGCATCTCCTCTGTACTTTAGTGTTTGAGAAGTTGGTTGAGCAAAAAGTGTTAAACTAACTAGTATAAAAGTTACTAACAAATAAAATCTTTTTATCATAATTTTCTCCGTTTAGCTTATTAAAACCCGATACCAAAACCCAATCGGATTTCGCGTGGGGAATTATACATACTCGGATTATTAATAAATTCTTGAAGCGTATTTAATCCAATTATATCACCGGCTGTTTTAGTATTAAGATCATTAGTTGCTCTTCCGGTGGTTGCATATACACCTGTTTCATTTTTAATATCTAACAAATTATACACTAACAAGTATGTATTAATAAAATAATTGCCTATTCTAAAATTCTTTTCGGCACGCAAATCTAAGTCAATTGTATAAGGTTTAATACCGCCGTTTTCAAATCTAACACCTTGCGATACTCTTGCATCTTCCGTATAAGGGAAACCGGAACCATATTTAAATATTAATCCTATACTCCAATCGCCGGGTTCACCAACATTAACCGAAAGATTTAATGTATTCCTTTGATCCCAATTTAAAGGAAGAACTTTTTTTGTTGTTTCAATTGGCGGATCAGTCTGATTATTATTAAATACCGTCATAGGATCTGAGGCATTACCTTCGGCAATTTGATAAGTGTAATCAATTTTAGCACTAAAATAATCGGTAAATCTTTTGTCAAAAGTAATAATAAAACCTTTAACATTGCCATAATCTCTGTTTACATAACGAGCATAGGCAATACCATCATAAGTATTTATTATTTCCATACCCAATAGGTTTCTTATATCACGATAATAAACAACCAAATTTATAGCATAATCGGTAAACAATACCTGTTGTAAACCTAATTCGTATTGAACTGTTTTCATCGGTTTAATATCCGGATTTCCGGTTATTGAATTTAGCGAAATACCTGGGCGTACAATAAAATCAGGATTTACATATAAATTTGACAAATCAGGTCTTTGAAAGAAATGTCCGTAAGAAAAGCGAATTATACCGTTTTCTGTAATAGGAAACGAGGCACCCAAACGTGGACTAATTTGTATTTTATCATTCGCATCTTTAAACATATTGGCACCCGGAAAATTTGGGTTATTGCTGGGATTTCGTAAATCATACGGTAAAGATGCGTTTGGGTTAAAATAATCTAAACGAACCCCGGCATTAATAATCATAATGTCGTATTCCATTTTATCTTGAATATACGCTGAAAATTCGTATGGTTTTTTTCTATATTCTTGATTACTTCCTGCATCGGTAATTGTACCAACGTTAGGATAACCCGGTGTAAATATTTCAACTCCGTTACTATCCAATACTCCGTCAGTAAAATTAATTAAATCCATTCCGTGGTTGTAAATATCATGCAACTGTAATTCTGCACCAATACCAACTTTATGTTCTTTATTTATTTGAGAAGTTAATGAGTATTGTAAAATATATGTTAATGTTTTTCTATCATATCTATTACCTTGGTTACCACCTGAACGGAAAGTGTAATTTGAAAGAGCAGTACCTCTGGAAGGATCGACATAACGGGGATCAAAAGGATCTGAATATAAATTTCCCCAATAATTAAAGAAATTTGAAGATACTTTGAAACTATGGTATGTGCTTTGTGATATGAAATGAGTAAGTTGTAAACTGTTTACTATGTTAGATTTATAATGATTCATTATGCCGTCAGGTGTCCACTTGTAGGCGTGGTCATAGTATTTTGCTTTAGTTTGATCCCAAAATAACGAATAACTAATTTTTAATGACGGTAATGAATAAGTTACTTTTGTATTAAATGAATATTTTTTAAAGGGGTTCATTGCTACATAATTATTGTCCCCTGTATTTTGTGGAATCCATACGGATTGGTCAAGCGGATTAGGAAATACAGGAACATCGTCTGTAGTATTATAAACTCGCTTTCCGTATAAATGACCTTCGTTTTCAAAATAACGACCGGTAAAGAAAAACGTTAAATTACTTACTAAAGGAATAGGACCACTTAAGTTAAAAGTTATATCTCTAATTGGTACTCTATCTACCTTATTTAAATTTTGAAAGATATCGGTATTATTTGTTAAATAATTACCGACATAACCCGATACAGACCCTTCTAATTTATTAGAACCGTCTTGAGTTACAATATTAACAACACCGCTCATTGCCTGACCGTACTCTGCATTAAAAGTACCGGTAATAACTTCCATTTGTCTAATGGAAGAATTTTCAACTTCAAGAGAAAAGCCGCTATTATATGCATCGGAAACCGATACACCATCTATTAAATACGCAACTTCATTAGAACGACCACCTCTAAAGTGACCGCCAACAACTCCCGCCTGCAAATTAATTAATTGATTTACACTTTCAACAGGCATTAATTTAATTTCACCGCTGCTTACGGTTGCAGATGTACTTGTTAAGTCTTTTTGCACTAACGGACGAGCAGCCTGAACAACTATATCCGAACCTAATTGAAATGCTGTTGAAGTTAACTTTATATCAACTTTGGTTGTTAAGTCTATTTTAACTATTACTTTTTCAACAGTAATTTTATGATATCCAACTGCACTAACTATTAATT
>DAINPX010000158.1:0-7328 GCA_036743235.1 Melioribacteraceae bacterium | reverse complement strand
ACTTCACAAGATCTAAAGACCGGTTACTTAGTGGGAGCAACTCCTATTAAGCAACAATTCGGTTTAATTATAGGTGTTGTAGCATCTTCTTTTATAATTGGTTTAACATTACTTTTATTAAATAGTATATTGGGAATAGGCAATGTAACACCGGAGCACCCAAACCCATTACCGGCTCCTCAGGCTACTTTAATGGCAACTGTTATTAAAGGTTTATTGAGTCAAAATTTGCCTTGGGGTTTAGTATTAGTTGGTATGGGTATTGCTGCAGTTATGGAATTAGCAGGCGTTCGTTCGTTACCATTTGCAGTTGGGGCTTATTTACCATTATCCACCAGCACTCCTATTTTTGCTGGCGGCTTGGTTAAATTTATTGTTGATAAAATTAAAAAATCTAAAGAAGATGAATCTGATATTGGACCTGGAGCATTATTCAGTTCGGGTTTAATAGCAGGCGGTTCTTTAACAGGTATTTTAATTGCTATATTAATTGGTACTCCTTTTGGAACCGATGCTTCAGGTAAAGAAAAATCCGTAGCTGATTTATTAAATACGGGAATTGCTGAACATATTGGTGCTGCCGGAGATTTAATAGCATTAATAATGTTTATCGGCTTAGCTTTTATTCTTTCTAAATTTGCTCTTTCAAAAGAAAATTAATAATTTTAATAGCCGAAATTTAATAATTTCGGCTATTAGAAACTTAAATAGCGAGAACTAAATGATAGATAATAATATTGTACCCAAAGAAAAAAATTATCCTTCAGAAATTTTTAGATGGTTACTTTTAGTATTTGTTAGTTTGGCAATGTTTGGTAATTATTATGTTTATGATAGTATTAGTCCTTTAGCAGATTTGCTTTCCAAACAGTTAAGTTTTTCTGATGCAGATATAGGATTACTTAATGCTATTTATAGTTTTCCCAACATTATTATGGTTTTAGTTGGCGGAATTATTATTGATAGATTAGGAACAAAAATATCAACGTTTATTTTTGCCTTTTTATGTATGGCGGGGGCAATAATTACAGTTTCTTCTTCTTCACTAACTATTATGGCTATCGGTCGATTAGTTTTTGGATTAGGGGCTGAATCGTTAATTGTAGCGGTAACAACGGTTATTGGTAGATGGTTTAAAGGAAAACAATTATCGTTTGCTTTTGGGTTAAATTTAACGATTGCCCGTTTAGGGTCGTTTGCAGCCTTAAACTCGCCAACTTGGGCAAAAGGTCTATATACCGATTGGCATTTACCCTTATTAATTTCAGTTGCTGCAGGGGTAATTTCGGTAGTTGCAGTTATTATTTATTGGTTAATGGAAAGTTATGCAGAAAAGAATTTTATTTTGGCAGAGGTTCCAAAACAAGACGAATTTATAATTAAAGAACTTTTTTCATTTTCTAAATCTTTCTGGTTTGTTGTATTACTTTGTGTTACTTTTTATTCGGCAATTTTTCCTTTTCAGACTTTTGCTGTTAAATTTTTTATGGAAACCCATAATGTTACACGCGAATTTGGAGGTTTTTTAAGTAGTCTATTAACCTTGTCTGCTATGGTACTAACACCGCTATTTGGATTATTAAGCGATTATATTGGAAAAAGATCATTATTAATGATGATTGGATCTGTAATTCTTATTCCGGTTTATCTATTAATGACTTATACAAATATTTCTTTATTTATTCCTATGGCTTTAATGGGGTTATCTTTTTCTTTAGTTCCGGCAGTTATGTGGCCTACTGTTACATTACTTGTACCTGCAAACAAATTAGGAACTGCCTATGGTTTAATGACCATGATTCAAAATATAGGTTTATTTGCATTTAATTATGTTATAGGAATGGTTAATGATGCAACGAACGGATATGCAGCCGGAATGTGGATATTTTCATCACTAGGCTTTTTTGGATTATTTTTTGCTTATTTGCTAAAATTATCTGCCGCTAACGATTCTTCAAATCTTGATAAAGGAATTATTGGTTAATGGAAGAATTGTTAAGTTTATATCCTGTTAGGCTGTGTGAATATGAGTTATCTAATGATATAGTAGTAATACACTACATAGATAAAAATCCGTCTTTTATTGAAAAAATCTTCTTTCGTAAAAATTTAAATAAACCGTTTAAAATCGATTTAGATGAAATAGGATCGTTTATTTACCCGTTATGTGACGGTACGAAAAGTATAAACGAAATAATAAATCTTGGAAAAGAAAAATTTGCCGAAAAAATTGAACCGGCAGAAAATAGGGTTACACAATTTATGAAACAATTACATTCAAAAAAACTTGTCGAATTATATCGCAAAGTAGAGAAAAAATGATATGAATAAAAAATTTTTGCTAAGTATAATTTTTACACAAGTTTTATTTTTAAATATTAATGCACAAACATGCGGATTTGGTTGCTTAGGATTAAGCGGCGCTTATGCTGGTTATACTTTTCAGAGTGTCAATTTAGATGATTTTAATAAAGCTTTATTGCAAAATGATGATAAATTTGGTTCACTTAAGGGTTTTCGTTTTGGTGTTAACCTTTTTCGTGCTCAGTTTGATGACTTCTTTTTAAGCTTAAAGGGGTTTTATCAAATTTTGGAACAAGAAAAATCCGGTTCAACGAATATTGAGTTTTATGGAAGGTACAATTATAATAGGCAAGTTAAGTTAAATCATTTTGGTGCGGGAATTGATTTCGGGATACCATTTTCAGACTTATTAGACTTTAAAATAATTGAAGCAGGTTTAACTTTTTTTGATGCATCATACGTTGATAAAATATCCGGTGATAATACGACCGAAGAACTTAAATTTACAAATTCCGGAACAGATATGGGGTATTATATAGGTACCGGATTTATATTAAATTTAGTAAAAAATTATGCCAGTTTAGAAGGGAGCTTTTTTTACTCATACGTAAAAGTATCAAAAATGCTTTCTGATAACGGTGCAAATTTATTAGATAAATCAGATTTTATTAATGCAGGTGATATTGGTTTTACATTACAAATAAATATAGGAATACCTTTTTAGGGGGAATTATGAATAGTAGTTTACGAAAATCTTGTTTGATAGCAATAAATGATTGCATGGGACTTAAAAAAAGAGAAAAAATTTTAATTGTATGTGACGAAAACAAGCGGGAAATAGGTTTAGAATTGTATGATGCAGCTTTAGACCAAGGAAATGAAGCCCTTTATGTTGAGATGAGATCGCGTGAAATGCATGGGGAAGAACCACCGAAAGAAATTGCTGAATTAATGAAAAAATTTGATGTTGTTCTTTGTCCTACAACTAAATCATTAACTCATACTCAGGCAAGAAGAGAAGCTTCGGAATCAGGGGTAAGAATTGCAACATTTCCCGGAATTACAAAAGATGTAATGATTAGAGGTTTAAGTGCAGATTATAATGCTATTTATGAACTTACTATGAAGTTAAAAAAAATGTTGGATAAAACTAAGATAGTTAAAGTTACTGCCAAAAACGGAACAGACATCACATTAGATGTTACAGATAGAAAAGGATACGCAAGTCACGGATTGTTTCACAAAAAAGGAGAAAGTGGCAATTTGCCAACAGGTGAGGCATTTTTAGCTCCTTTAGAAGGAAAATCTAACGGTATTTTTGTTGTTGACGGTTCAATGGCGGGTGTTGGAATGATTGAAGACCAACCCATTAAAATTAATGTAGAAAACGGATACGCCACAGAAATTACAGGCGGTAAAGAGGCAATGGCTCTATTAACAATTTTAAAGCGATATGACAAAGATGCAAGAAATATTGCAGAATTTGGGATTGGGACTAATCATAAAGCTAAACTTAGTGGGTTACTTTTAGAGGATGAAAAGGTTTTGGGTACTGTTCATATTGCTTTAGGTGATAATAAAAGTATGGGTGGAAATGTTCATATACCTATTCATTTAGATGGTGTTATTAAAAAGCCAACCGTATATTTTGATGATAAATTAATTATGAAAGAAGGGAAATTGTTGATTGATTAATGTACTATTTTGATACATTAATCTTAAGTTAATACATTTAAGATATAATTTTATGTAAGAATAATAAGGATTTATAATTTGTAATTAATTTATTATAATTATGAAATTCTATAAATCCTTTATTTTTAGTTGTTAATAGCAATTATGGGGGGTGATTGTCAACTTATTTATATTTAATAAATTATAATTTGGTATGATTTTTGCTTGTACTTAAGCATTAATAAGCGGAGTTTTACATGAAAAAGATTTTTCTTTATTTTATGATTGTTGCAAGTATTTCTTTTGCTCAATCAATTACTTATAAAACATTAGGTACTTGGCAAACTAACGGTGTACCAAATTATTTGGAATCAGTAAACGATGTAATAGATGCTGCATTTCTATCACGTGTAGCTGCTTCATTACCAGAATCGCAAAAAGTTCCGGTGCATCATTCAAATTATATCAGTAATACAACACAAACGAATGTTTTACTAACCGAAGAGTGTGATGTTTGGGTTACCTTTGTTACTGAGGGGGCTGGTTATAAAAACGTATTAGGATTTTACACTTACCAAGCAGATAATCCGCCAACAACAATTAATGACATCCAAAATACGATGACAATTATTTTTCCAAATGCTTCGCAAAATGGAAGTGGTGGCGGATTAATACCCGGTAATAAAGTGAAAATTGGACGTTTTCAAGCTAACACTGTAATTGGTTGGTTTGTAATTGCTAATGGTTTTTCTTCCGGTGTAATAGGCAACGGAAACTGGTTATTATTTTCAGATTACAATTTAAATCCTCAAACTAATGTTAATTTAAAACAACAAAATGTATTGCTTCAAGATCCGGTAACCGGAAAACTTGTATTAGGTTTTGAAGATATTAGAAGAGATAATAGCGGATGTGACCAAGATTTTAATGATGTATTATTTAGCGTTACTGCTAATCCGGTTGAAGCTATAAGCACAATCGATTTGCCGGTAATGGAAGATCCTAATCAAAATAATTTAGCTGATTTACAAATTGTTAAAACCGTTAATAAATCTAATCCTGAAAACGGAGAAATAATAACCTTTACTTTAACTATTAAAAATAATGGACCGTCGGGTTCATCAAATATATCTGTTTCGGATGTAATTCCTCAAGGAATTGTTTACCAATCTCATGTAACTTCAAAAGGTAGTTATAATGTAAATGACGGCAAATGGTCGGTTTCTTCTTTATCTGTTGGAGAAAGTGCCACATTAAATATTTCATGTAAAGTTGATAGATTTTCTTATACATATGATTTAGGAATTGCTTCAAACTTTAATGTATTTTGTTTAAAAGATATGAATCAGCCTTCTTGTGATACCGAAGGAAGGGTTGCAGCAGGAAATAACGCCTTTTTTGCAAATTACAGTGTAGGGGATAAGTTAGATACATTAAGCGGTATTACCGATGTTCTTATTGTTGGAAATGATTTGATTTTTGAGAGTGGTGCTATATATAACGGTAATGTTGTTTATGGAAACCTAACTAATTTACCAATTTACCAAGTTAGTATTAATAATGGAGTATTACGCCAAGATAGTGTAATTAATTTTGCAGCTGCAGAGGTTGAATTAAAAACTCTTTCAAACATGTTAAAGGGTTACAACATAAACGGAAACACTACTTTAACTAATAGTGAATTATCTTTAACCGGTACTCATCCTTTATTTAATTCATTTTTGGTTACAAAAGAACAAATTAATTCAGCAACGGATTTTATAATTAACGTACCAAACGGAAGTGTAGTTTTAGTGAATATTAGTGGTAACGGAATAGAATGGAAAGGTGGTCATATTGTTCATGGTACGGCTAAAAACAATGTATTATATAACTTTTATGAAGCGGTTAATTTAGAGATAAGAAATATAGACATACAAGGTTCTGTTTTAGCTCCATTAGCAGATCTTGAATTTCCGTCAGGGTTAATAAGCGGTCAAGTTATAGCTAAAAATATTAGCGGTCAAGGTCAATTTAATTGGCATAAATTTTTGGGGGATATTCCGATCGATTCAAAAATTTATAATATTGCAAGTATTAGTTCAAGTGTTACAATAGACCCAACATCTAACAACAACAGTTCTCAAGTACTTGTAGATATTGTTGGCGAACCAAATCCCAATCCTCCTTCAGCTACAGTTCAATGGACAGCATTAAGTACATTTCCAATAAACGAAATGGTTTGGACAATGATAGAAACCGATGACCATATTTATGTAGGCACTTATGGTGGCAAAATATACGAATCATCAAGTGTTAACGGTACCTGGAATATAATTAATTCGGGAATGAATGTCGGTTATATCTGGTCTTTGGATTATGCGGATGGTACTTTATATGCCGGTACTGAAGCAGGATTATTTGCAACATCGGATAACGGAGTTAACTGGATTAACCTTGGATTAGGTAGTTTTGATGTTAGAGCAGTTTTATTAAATTCTTCTAATACCGAGTCCCATAAAATTTATGCCGGTACTTGGGGAAATGGTATTTTCATTAGCACCGATTTTGGAACTACATGGAGTTCTTCAAACACAGGTTTGCCCAACTTGGCAGTTCAAACTTTGGTAAAAGGGAACAACGGAAATATTTATGCAGGAACTTTTGGCGGCGGTGTGGCAAAATCTGAAGATAACGGAAATAGTTGGTCTAAAATGAACAGCGGAGCTTCACATATTTGGAAACTTGCAGTTGATAAATTAGGTAATATTTATGCAGGTACTTATGGTGAAGGTTTATATAAATTAGACGAAAATAATTGGATTAAATCCGATAACGGAATTACTGCAAATCATGTTTATTCAATAAGTTTTGATAATACCAATTCTATATATATATCTTCTTGGATATCCGGAGTATTTGCTTCTACAAATGCGGGAAATAATTGGGAAAGTTTAGGGATGCAAGGAATGGCAGCCAGTTCTGTAATTATTGATTCTAAATCCAACCAAGTAATAGTTGGTACTGCATATGGTGAATTATTTAACAGACCTGCAGTAATTGTAGGAGTTGATAATGAAATATCTAACATTAGAAGTTTCGCATTAGAACAGAACTTTCCTAATCCGTTTAATCCCAACACTACAATTAAATACAATATTCCTAAAGCTACTAACGTTAAGTTAGAAATTTATGATGTATTAGGAAGAATTGTTACTACTTTGGTAAATACATATCAACAAGCGGGTGAATACACCATTAATTTTAATGCGAATAATTTAACAAGCGGTGTTTACTTATATAAAATTTCAACACAGTATAATAATGCAGTTAAAAAGATGTTGTTAATTAAGTAATACTTTAATTCGGCT
>DAINPX010000157.1:0-7329 GCA_036743235.1 Melioribacteraceae bacterium | reverse complement strand
CCGTATTTTATGCGTACTGGTGCCTATTGGCAACAAAAGATGAATACTCAACTTGGAAGCTGGACTGAATTAAGACATGATAACTTATTATATGCAAAACAATCTTACACAGGAATTCCTATTTGTTCTTATCCTTATAGTTATGTTGAACCTTTTCCCGAAATGTTTAATACGTTTAAAACCATATCGGATTTAACTATTAATGCATTTAATAATTTTAATTACAGTCAGTTTTATTTAAAAGATAAAATCATTCAATACTTTACTAAATTTAAACTGAATTGCGATACACTGGAAAATATTTCTCGTAAGGAATTATTAAATAGTGCATTAAGTAATGAAGAAAAAGGGTTTTTAAGTAGAATGATGCGTCTTTCTAATCAAGGTTGCTCGGTAGGCTATAATGGATGGTATCCTGAAATGTATTATAATAATGAATCACTGGAGGAACTATTAAATCCAAATTATGTTATTGCAGATTATCATACTTCTCCTGCTGATGAAAGCGGAGCAATTGTTGGATATGTAAAACATGCAGGTACCGGAAAAGTTGATTTAATGATAACGGCTGTAACAATGCCTGACGGTAATAATGTAGCATTTGTAGGTCCTACATACAGTTTTTATGATTATACAACTTTAAACTTTTTACGCTTGACAGATGAAGAATGGAAAGAAACTCATTTAATTAATGCACTAAGACCCGATTGGGTGAATATCTATTTGGCTAATTCAAACGGAAACTATATAGGTACAGGTTCAACATTATGGTTAACATCTTTAGATGAAAAGAATGATAATACACAAGTTGTTGATTATTTAACCGCACAAAATTACCCAAATCCTTTTAATGCTTCAACTATCATTAATTTTACAATTCCCAAAAATAAGTCAGGTTCAAATGTAAAAATAAGGATTTATAATTCAAACGGAGAATTGATAAAATTACTATTTAACGATCTGTTGCCATCCGGAAATTATTTGGCAAAATGGGACGGTACAAATGACTTGGGTAAAATAGTTTCAAGTGGTGTTTATTTATATAACATTACGGTAGATAACTTAAGCTTTTCGTCTAAAATGATGATGATTAAATAGTAAACTTTTAGAACAATTTTTAGGAAGACAAATTAATTAATTATTTTATATACAAGATAAGATTAATATATAATTAATTTTATCGTGTATATTATTTTAATTAGTTGTACTTCCAAGCAAAAATCAACTATTTATTAAAACTGCTGTGAAATTTTTTTGACAAGAAAAATTATTTACTTGACATTTTAAAAGTAAGTTTGCAAATTAGTATATTAAATTAGGAGCATGTATAGAGAATTTTTTACTTTCAAAAAAAAGAGCAATTAATTGAAAAATTGTAAAATTCTCGTTACATATTATACTAAATTAAACCCTCATTGGGCAATTTAATAGTGAGTTCAATATGAAAAAACTGTTTGGTTTTATATTATTTGTATTTATTTTTATTACAGGATGTGATAAGATTCCCTCTGAAACCGTTGGGGTTGATGTAAATTCAATAAAAGTAGGGATGATTTATGCTCCTACTAATTTTAGCTATACAACATCAAATACAAAATTCATTACATCCGTAAAGCTTGAATCCGAAGGAGAAATTAATAATGTTTCGGTTAATTTAGGAACTGCTGATGAGAAATTTAAATATTTATCTAACATTGTGCTTGTTGATGACGGAAGTACATCACAATCCGGAGACATAATAGCAAACGATAATAATTATACCGGTATTATTAACATGAATGAACAGATGCTTAGCGGTTCATTAGTGTTAGATTACTACGTAACATATACTTTGGGAAAACAAACAATTACTCAAAAATTTGCAATTCATCAGTTTGTTTATGATAACGGAAGCACAAACGTTGCTCCCGAAATATTTAATTTATCTGTTCCCGATACAATTATCGTTGAACCTCCAAAATCAGTATTTCCTATTAGAATTGAAGCAAAAGATGACAACGGATTGAATGATATTGCGGAAGTTTATTTTATTACCTATAAACCGGATGGTTCAACAAACAACAATAAATCTTATTTATTAGATAACGGTAACTCTGCCAACGGAGATTTAATTGCCGGAGACGGAAAATTTAGCATAATTGTTGAAATAAATACAAATAACCTTAAAGGGGATTATATTTTTGAATTTAAGGCTAGAGATAGAAGAGGAAAATTTAGTAATACTATTAATCACAAAATTACAGTAAAATAATTATGAAAAGGGTATTTGTAACAACATTTTTTTGTTTTGTTATTATGGTCGGTTCTTTGAAATCACAAATTACAGACTACAACTTAGGCAAATATTATAAAACGTTTGATGAAACTCCTGCAGGAAATACAATTTTAGATATTATAGTTGTAAACGATACCATTTGGATTGGCACAACTAAAGGTTTGACTAAATCTGTAGATAAAGGAGTGACTTTTAAAAACTATTACAATACACAGCCATTTGGAACTGAAAGTATATCTGCTTTGGGTTATAAAAATGGAGTAATTTGGGCTGCAACTGCACATAATACAACAAAAAACGGCCAAAGTTTGCCTGAAGGTAGCGGTTTAAAATACTCTTCTGATAACGGGAATACTTGGGTTTCTATAAATCAACCAAAAGATGAACCGGGCGATTCATCGGTTATTTATGGTATTAATACTATTAGAGCATTGCCTGTTACCGTATATATTAACAATATTACTTACGATCTTGCTTTTACCAAAAATACGATATGGATTGCAACTTTTGCCGGAGGTTTAAGAAAATCAACAGATATGGGGCAAACATGGCAAAGAGTAGTATTGCCCCCGGATAATTTGAATCATATAAAACCATCAGACGTTCTAAATTTTAGTCTTCAACCTGTTGCTGGAGCTTTTGGAAAAGAAAGTCATTTAAATCATCGTGTGTTTTCGATTTCTTCTCCGGATGATTCTACAATTTATGTAGGTACTGCCGGCGGTATTAATAAATCGACTGATAACGGAATTAGTTGGGTAAAATTTAATCATGATAATCAGGATTATTCTATTAGCGGTAATTTTGTTGTTGGAATTAACACAATTCCTAATACTCAAAAAATTTGGGCTGCTACATGGAAAGCTGAAGGACAAAACGAGATTTACGGAGTAAGTTACTCGTTTGATGGGGGAAATAAATGGAATAATTTTTTGGAAGGTGAAAAAGCACATAATTTTGGATTTATAACAGAAAATAGTAGTTCGGTTTTTGATGAAACAACTGTTTTTGCTGCAACTGATAACGGTATTTATTTAACTACAAATAATGGGGATACTTGGTACGCTGCAACAAATATTTATGATGCTTCGCAAAACTTGTTTATAAGTCCTGCCGAGACAGATTTTTATTGTATGAATTCTGTTTTAGATAATAATGGAAAAAAAATATTTATAGGTTCTACGTCAGGTTTATTAAAATTTGAATCGAAGGGAACCTTATGGGATGGTGATTGGTCAGTTTATTTATCTTCAAATAAATTATCTAGTACCGATTATACTTATTCATTTCCAAATCCTTTTTCACCGGATGTTGAGTTAACTAAAATTAAATTTAATTTAAATAAACAAGAAGAAGTTACAATTAGGATAACAGATTTTGGGATGAATTTAGTTAGGACTTTAATACAAAATTATTCTTTAAGTTCCGGAGAAAATTTTGTGGTTTGGGATGGTAGAGATGAAAACGGAAAAATTGTACCAAACGGAGTTTATTTTTATAGAATAGATAGAGGCGGGAACGACCCCATTTTTGGCAAAATTATGGTTCTTTTATAAATTTTTTTTAATGAGGATTGTTTTGAAAGTTTATTTAGTTATTAGTTTTGTATTAATTTCGGTTTTATGTTTAGCACAACCAAAATTTAGTGAAATAAGTAGTTTACCCGGTTCATTTAGTAGAATGGGATTTGGAGCAAAAGGAATTAGTATGGGTAACTCGATAGGAGCTGTTATTGACGGAAATTTATCAACTTATTATAATCCCGCGTTATCTGCTTTTCAAGAAACCAATTATTTGCAAGTAGGGTATTCTTTTTTATCTTTAGATAGAACGCTTAATTATTTAAGTTTTACTCGCAATTTTAGATTTTCTTCTAAAGATAATAAAGTTAGAGCTGCTGGAATTTCTGCAGGAATACTAAATGCGGGTGTATCGAAAATAGATGCAAGAGATAACCAAGGTAATAAAACCGGAGATTTAAGTACAAGTGAAAATCAATTTTATATTGCATTAGCTAATAGGTTTTCGGAAAAATTTGCAATTGGAATAAATCTAAAATTATATTATTACCATTTATATGAAAAAGTAAATTCAACTACATTTGGATTTGATATTGGCGCTTTATATGTTTTTAATAGTAATTTTACTGCTGCAGTTGTTATTACAGATATTAATAGCAAATATAAATGGGATACAACAGAACTATATGGGCAAGATGGAAATAACGAAGAAAGTAAATTTCCATTATTAAAAAAAATTGCTGTAGCTTATAATTTTTTAGAACCTAAAATTTTAGTTTCCGCTGAAATTGAAAACAGCAACGCCAATTCCAATATCTTAAGGTTTGGTGCTGATTATTGTATTTATCCGGGTTTTAATTTAAGAGCAGGCATTGATAAAATTAATTTAACCAATAGTGAAATGCCTGCAAGACCTAGTTTTGGCTTTTCTTATACTTATACATTTGAAAATTGGATTATCGGGTTAGATTATGCTTATGCTTACGAACCTTATTCAATTAATAATTCACATATAATTTGCTTAAATTTTAATTTGTAAAATTGGTGTTTTGATGAAAAAAATAATTTTGTTCTCATTTCTATTTGCTGGTTTAGCCATGGCACAAAGTGCGGGAAAGAATGGTTTATCGTTTCTTAAATTAAGTTTTGGGGCTAAAAATGCTGCATTATCCGATTTAGGAGTTGTTTATGCTAATGATGCTTCAGCATTATTCTATAATCCTGCATTGTTGGTAAATAATCCGATTAATATAAACCTAAGTCATAATTCATCGATGCAAGATTTAAGAAGTCAAAATTTGGCTTTCGGATTTAATTATGATAATATAAATTTTGCATTAGGTGTTAATACAACATCAATTGATGATATAGAAGTAAGAAATGTTCCGGGAGAAAAGATATCTAAATTTAATGCAAATTATTTTTTTGGAAGTTTTTCAGCAGCAATGTTAATTACGAATAATATTTCTATTGGTGCAACTTTTAAGTATTTATATGAAGGTTTATATTCTGACGAAGCAACAGGTTATGGAATTGATTTAGGCGTTGCATATAAAGAATTAATCCCAAATCTTAATATTGGATTATCTTTAAGAAATTTGGGTTCGATGAATAAACTGCGTAATATAGAAACCGAATTACCAAAAGATATAAGAATAGGTGCTTCTTATAGTATTGATGTTCCAACTTTAAAGAGTAAAATAGTTGTAATCGGTGGAATAAATAAATATTTTAACGAAGATGAAATGTACTCTGCAATTGCAACAGATATAATATATGACAATTTATTATCTTTACGCCTTGGTTATATTAATGGAATGGAAGCAAGAAGTTTAAGTTTGGGTTTCGGAATTTTCTGGAATAGTTTTAAAGTCGATTATGCATTTATTCCTTATAAATACGACCTTGGAAGTTCCAACATTATTTCGGTAGGTTATATTTTTTAGTTAATAAGTTCACCTTAATTATAAAAATTGTTATTTTAATAATACAAATATTTAATTTTATTGATTTTACGGATTGACTATGGAAATTATAGAGTATAAACCCGAATGGAAAGAAAAGTGGGATAATTTTGTTCTTTCTTCTAATAACGGAACAATGTTTCATTTACAAATGTTTTTTGATTATCATAAACCGGGAAAGTTCACATTTAATCATTTGATGTTTATTGAAAAAGGGGAAATTAAGGCAGTTTTACCCGGCAGTTTAAAAGACGGTGTTTTTGAATCTCCTATTGGTGCCTCATATGGTTCTATTGTTACAGGTGATATTACTTTTAAAGAATCATTAAACTTAGTTAATATGTTAATAGATTATGGGAAAAAGAACGGATATAAAGAGTTCTGTCTTACACCGGCTCCAATGATTTACGAAGAGTTTCAAAACCAAAATCTTGACTTTGCTATGTTGTGGTCAGGTTTTAAGTTTAGTTTACATTATATTTCAAGTGCTATAAAATTAGATAGTAACAGAGATATTATTTCAAGATTTCATGCAACTACTCGCAGAAATATTAGAAAAAGTTTAAGCAATGATGATATAAGAGTAGAAATTAATGATAGGTATGATGAATTTTACCCAATCTTATTAGAAAACAAATCTAGACACAATGTTAAACCGACACACTCATACGAAGATTTAATTAAATTGACAGAACTACTTCCCGATAATTTGAAATTGTTTATGGTTTATTATAAAGATAAACCGATTGCAGGATCTTCGATGTTTTTTGCAAACAAAACCGTTGCTATTTGTTTTTATAATATGCTATATTATGAATACCAGTATCTTAAACCTATACAACGTGTAATGTATGAAGTTGTAAAATATTGCACCGAAAACGGATACCAATATGTTGATATTGGTGTTTCTCAAGACACAAAAGCCGAAAACCCAATGACACCGAGTATTAATCTGATAGACTTTAAAGAGAAGTTTGACGCAAAAACAATAATGCGAAACACATTTAATATCAAGTTATAATAATATAATAAGTGAAATTAGAATTATATTTTTTAGGAAATGCCGATAAAGATTCCAGAATAACCAATATTAAACGTTCTTTAAACAATGAAGGACATGAGGTAAGTGTTGTTTCATTTGATTGGTTTACTGAAAATTTCAAAACAATTAATGGCAGCGTAAATATATATAAACTTAAAAAGAATATTTCTATACTATTTTATATAAAGTTTGCCTTAATTACCATAAAGCATCTTATTAAAACCGATGCCAGAATATTATTTTCCGAAGATGTTTACACTTTACCCTTTGTATCATTAATTGGTAGATTAAGGGGGAAAAAAGTAATTTACAATAGTAGAGAGTTTTATGCTTTTTTAGGCGGATTAACCCAACGTAAAAAATTGCAAATGGCAATAGCAGAAATTGAAAGAATATTTATAAAACTTGTTAATTTAGTATTAACTACGGGTAAAATGGATTCTGAATTTTTAGAAAAACTCTATAATCTTAAAAATACTTGCGTAATCAGAAATATCCCCTTAAAAAAACAAAACGATGAAATTATTG
>DAINPX010000156.1:0-7334 GCA_036743235.1 Melioribacteraceae bacterium | reverse complement strand
GCACCCCACTTATCAATAAATTTATCTTCATTTATTTCTAATAATTTCTTATATTTATTGAACCCTTCCTCTCTAAAACTTTTTGAACCGTAATGATGAATAAATACATCACCGGCAATTATAGTTTTATACCCTACAATATTACTTCTTAAACAAAAGTCATCATCTTCAAAATTGCCGGGATTAAATCTTTCATCCAATCCACCAATTTTAGCAATTACTTCTTTTTTAATTAAGGTAAAAAAGAAAGCTACACGCGGAAAGTTTATTATTTTATATTTGTTATTATTACAATATTTATTTGCAAATAAATACATTTCATCCAAATTATTATACTCGGAATATTCAACTTGCTGAAATCCGCTGGCATTATTAGACATGCACCCAATAATCCCAACTTCTTTTGCATTTGCCAATTTTAATAATCTTTCAACAGCCCCTTTTGTAACAACAACATCGTTGTTACATAAAATTGTATAGTCACTTTCAACTTCTACAAGCCCTCTATTAATAGCACTTGCAAATCCGTGTTCGTAAGTATTTTTAACCAATAGAATATTACTAAACTGAGCAATATCATTATTTATTATTTCAAGTTCTTCTTTGTTGCTACCGTCATCAACAAGTATAATTTTTACGGCAACCGAACAGTTATTTAAAATACTATGAACTGTTACCAAAGTTGATTCAGATTGATTTACAAAAGGGATAACAATAGTAACCAAATGATGCTCTTTTTTAATTGCTTTGTAAATATATTGATATACTTTACTTTCTTCGTCAAATCTTTTTTCGTCAATTCCTATCTGTTTTAAGGCAGATAGAAAATACTCGGGGTATGTAATGCTTTCGGACAAAACCGAGTAGTGAATTAAAACTTCATTTAGTCCGCATCTATCAAGCATTTCATTAATACTTTTTTTGGTAAAAAACCGAAGATGAGTTTTATCCAAAATTCCGGCTTCGGTATAAGAAAAATTTCCGTCCAATAAACTAAGAATTACCGAATAATGCATAATATTTGGTAAACTAATAATAATTTCCCCGCTTAGTTTTAACTTATTTTTTAGTTTAATTAACACTTCTTCGGGATATGGAAGATGTTCTAATACATCTGCACAAACTATCGTATCAAAATAATTTTCGGGTAAATCATCAATTGCTTCTTCAATAGGCTTAATTATTACTTTATCAATTTTATTTAAAGCTTTTTTGCCGGCTTCTTCATTAATTTCGACACCCCAAACTTCGGCATTATTTTTTATTTTTAATGCATAGCCTAAAAATCCCGCAGCACAGCCTACATCTAATATCTTTTTCGCATTTTCACTAACAAATTGTTGAACTTCCGGTCTTGAATTGCTAAAATACGAATTTGCTTTTTCGGAAATTTTATTAATAATTTTTTTATCGGATAAATAATAAAGATAAGTATCTACACCGTATGTTTCTTTAAAATACGAATACTTATCAATTATATACTCGGGATAATCTTTTTCTTCATTCCAACCTAAATGGTATGCCTTAATACTTTGAATAAAACCTACTTTCCCTCCATTGTTTCTTATTCTGGCACAAGTTTCCCAATCTGTAACATAATTAAAGTTAAAATATTTCCTTTTTATTGATTGAAAAACAGTACCTACATTACCAAGTATAATATCTTTATTGTATTCTTGTTTATCGCCAAGGTAAACATCGGGTAGTTTAGTGGGTTTATTTATGTCATCTAAATTTAAAGCAAGTAAGCCTAATTCAGGATATTTTTTATGTAAGTTGATAACCGTTTCGAGCCAACATTCTCCTTCTAAATTAGGGACTAAAATATCAGGATCGCTAACAATAAAAGGATCGGATGAGGAAACATCAATTCCTTTTTGGAAAGCTTTTGTCCATTCGTTGGAACTATTATATATAACTTTATCAAAAAGCGGTTCATTGTTTTTAATAAAGTTTTTAGTTTCGTCATCGCTATTGTTATCAACAATAATAATTTTATAAGGATAACGAGTATTTTTAACTAATGAATGAATAGTACGAATAAAATAACTAAGCCGATTAAAAGTTAAAAATATAATATCAATCGGGTGCTCACTTCTGTTGGTATTAACCGCATTTTTAATGTGTATCAGTTCTTTAATTTCAAAATCACTATTCATATAAAAATTCTTTTAAATTATTTAAATATATCAAATATTTTGCCAAAAAATATGCAACTTTTTAAGCAAAAATAAAAGTTTTTGTCCAACAAGTGAACAATATTAGCCAATTAAATATTTCTAGACAGTAAACGATATTACATATTAATAATTGTATCGACTATTTCACTACTATTAAGTAGCTCATAATTTTCTGTTATATATTTTTTGGAAATTTCCGAAAGTTCTTTTAAGAAAACTATCCGGTCTTTCCTATTAAGTATTTCTAATAATAAATTATAATAAGTATGCTTTTGAGAAACCGGTGAATATCCGTCATTAAAAAAGTCATAGTCCAATCCTAAAATACCCAAAGCACCTGCATATCCCGAAAAATATCCAAAATAATTAAACCAAGTGGTTGGAATAGCATAAATAGTTGGTAAACCAAGCGCAGCAGTTATTAAAGCTGTAGTTGCCATACATACTGCAACATCAAACTCTTGCACAAATTTATAGTCCAACGGATATTGCGATTTAATTAAAGTAATCTCGGATTTTATGGAATAGTATCTGATTATTTCCTCTAAAATAGGCAAGTAGTCTCCTTCACCTATTATTGTAACTTTTATTTTATAACCTTTATTTATTAATTTCCCGACATCTTCAATTAAATTTATTACAAAAGATTTGGTTGCGGCTAATCTACTTATCACTATAATTTTCAAGCAATCTGTTTCCAAAAATTCTTTCTTTTTTTTACACAACTCTTCAATATCAGGAATTGGAACACCAACAACATTTACGCTAAAATCTTGGTAATTTAATCCTAAAAAGTTAAAAACAGATTGTGCCCCTTGTCTGCTTAAAAATAAAAATCGATCTAAATTGTTTAATAATAAATTAGTTTTAATATTTTTATTTTGTCCATCAAAACCGGGCTCGTAAGTAACATAATGAAATAATTTGATTGGGGAAAATTTTGCGAAGTATTCTAAATAATATCCGGTAACTACAGTAAAAGAAAGCACTAACGAGATATTTAATCTATCCGATATTAATTTAAAATCTTTAACAAAGCTTTGCAGAACTTCTTCATTTGGAAATATATTAAAATCATATGTGTTTATTGTAATTATTTCCGTAAAAGACTTTTTTACGCCTATTAGATCAACTTCCGAAATACTGTTGGATAATAAATAAACTTTATGCCCTTTCTTAATAAATTCATTTACTATTAAATTAATAGTTACTGCAGCTCCGCCAACATCCTCAATATGCGGAATAACTATTAAGACATTACCCGAAGGAGTTTTTACTCTATTATTATTTGTTTTATTAACTTTAATCTGATTATACTTACTTCGATTTCTGTTATAATTTTCAATTAATAATTTATCTCTTACTTTATAATTTAAATGCTGTAAATTCTCTTTTAATAAACTAAAATAAAATTCCTCGACTTGATAAATTTCATCTTCATAAGTTTTTACATATTTAGAAAAATCGGTAATATTTTTTAGTTTCATCAAATAATTAATTTTTTCATTCACTTCATTTAGGGAATTAAAAACAGCTCCCACTTTGTTTATTGCAAAATAATCTTCATAAGACTTAACATTACTTGTTAAAACCGGTAAACCTGAAGCTAAATATTCATAAAGTTTATTTGCAACTGTTGTATCTAAAAAACTTTTTTGCCCAAGTTCCAAATTCCAAGGAATAATTCCGATATCATATTGCGTCATCTCGGTCATTAAATACTTGGGCGAAACGGGATTATGATAATGAATATTTGAAAAATTACTAAAAAACGACATTAATTGTTCGTCAAAACGAGCAGGATATATATGAATATGAATATTGTTATTAGCTATTGATGTGAATATATCAATAAAATTTCTATGTTTAACTAATGATATACTTCCCTGATATACAATATGAATATTACCGTCTTTTCCGGATAATTTGGGTAAAAAGTGCTTTGGGGCATCATCCTTTGAAATATAATTACCAAATACCAATGAAGGTGTACTTAAGTCGTACAATTCTTCCGCTTTTTGTTTTTGATAAATAGTAGAATAAATTCTTCCTTTAGAACCTCTATTTGCAATTGCCTCAAAAAAAATTGTATTAGGATTTTCAATATCCCTTAAAGAAATTAAATCTGCAGTATCGTGAATAATCGGTCTATTTCCGGTAAGTGCTGCTACTGTAAAAAAATCCGGTTCATTATGACAGTGAACAACATCAAAATTATCAACATAATTCCATATTTCTTTTATACTATTAATTTTAATACATTCTTCAAATACATCGTCATCAAGATCTTTATAATTCTCGCTAATTTTTGTAATACCGTAAAGTAATGTTATTTTATGTCCCTTGCTTTTTAAAGCTTTTGCATATTTATAACATCTAATTCCGGCATACTGTTGGATAAATAAAATATTTAACTTAGGATAATCATATCTCGCTTTACAATATTCAACACCAAATAATTTTTTATATAATTCTAACATATCTTTGTCAGGATCATTAGCAAATTCTAAATGTTTCGAGATAATTTTTTTAACTTCTTCAATTTGCCCCATATTAATATTTAAGGTAACAAGAAGAGAAGCAATAATACTATCGGAAGGATTTACGTTAAAATACTTTAAGGCATAAAATAAGCTGTTTTCAACATCATTTAATTTAAAATAACAGATAGCAAGATAGTAATTTACATTAGTATTAGTAGTATTAGTATTATTATAAGTATTATAATTTAAATATAAGTTTTTTGCTTCTTCATAATTACAATTCTTAAAACACTCAAAAGCTTCGAATAATATTTTTTCTTTATCCATTTAACAATAAAATTTAGTAAAAGTTAAATTTAAATAAATTTTACGAATATTTTTAATTATTTTATTATCTTGATAAAAATTATTATTTTAATATAATTAATTTAAGCTATTGTAATGGAAAATAAAGCCAGAATATTAAAATTACCTGAAATAATTAATAATAGAGGAAGCCTTTCGTATATTGAAACACATAGACATGTTCCGTTTGACATAAAACGAGTATTTTGGATATATGATGTGCCCGGGGGCGAAATAAGAGGCGGACATGCATACCAAGAACAGCATGAATTTATTATTGCTTTATCCGGAAGTTTTGATGTAATTGTTGATGATGGGTTTAACACCCAAAAATTTTCGTTAAACCGTTCCTATTTTGGTCTCTTGATCCCTGCATTAAATTGGCGTCAACTAGAAAATTTTTCAACCAATGCATTAAGTTTACATCTATCGTCAAAAGAATATGATTACGATGACTATATAAGAGAATATGAAAAATTTTTGGAATTAGTAAAAAAATGACACAAATTGAAGACTGCAAATTAGTAGAACTTACTAAAATTCATAACCCGGCAGGAAATATTACAGTTATAAATAACAATAAAGAATTAGATTTTACAGTTAAAAGGATATATTACATTTACAATATACCCGGTGGTGAATCACGTGGCGGGCATGCACATAAAAATCTTTATCAATTAGTTGTAGCCGCAAGCGGAAGTTTTGATTTAATAATAGATGACGGCAACAAAAAAAAGAAGGTTTTTCTTAATCATCCCAATAAGGGCTTATTAATTGTTCCGGGTATTTGGAGAGAAATTGTTAATTTTTCATCGGGTGCAATTTGTTTGGTTTTAGCTTCCGAAAAATATAACGAAAACGATTATATTAGAAATTATAAAGAGTTTTTAAAATATAAGTCGGAATAATATGGCTCTCAAATTTCATCATATAGCAGTTGCAACAAGTAATATTATTAAAACTTCCGAAATATATAAAAAACTGGGTTTTGAATTAGGTAATACTTACGATGACTTAATACAGCAAGTACAAGTTCAATTTGCACAAGCCGATAAAATAAGTATTGAGTTGGTAACACCATTATCTGATAATTCCCCTATTAAAAATATTCTTAATAAAATAGGTACTTCTCCCTATCATGTTTGTTTTTTGACTGATGATTTTGATAATGACTATAAATACTTATTAGAATTGGGTTTTATCGATTTAACAGGATGTAAACCGGCAAAAGCTTTTGATAATAAAAATATTGTTTTTTTATATAATGATAGTTTTGGATTAATTGAGATTGTTGATGAAAAATAATTTACTAATTTTCGGAATAGGCGAAACTGCACAAACGGTTTTTAACTATATTATTGAAAGCAAAATTTTTAATTTGATGGGATTTGTGGCAAACACAAAATATATAACAGATAAAGAAATTAATGGCTATCCGATTCTTCCTTTTGAAAGCATAGAAAAATATATCAATCCTATAGATTATTCAATAATTATAGCTATTTCTTATACCGGTCTAAATAGTGTTAGAGAAAAAATTTATAATGAAGCAAAAACAAAAGGTTTTAATATTGCAACTTTTATAAGCGATAAATCTTATGTCTCTAAAACTGCTTTGATTAAAGAAGGTGTATTTATATACGATAATGTATCAATTAATCATAATTGTATAATAAATGAAAACACTGTTATTTGCAGTGGGACAGTAATTTCGCACAGCTGTATAATAGGGAAAAATGTTTATATATCAGCAAAATGCGGTATAGGTGGTTTTACGCAAATTGGGAACAACAATTTTATTGGTATTGGGTGCACAATAATAGATAAAATAAAAACGACTGATAATGTTATTTTATCTGCAGCTTCTGTTTTAAGCACGCATGCAAATAATCCAAATATATATAAAGGATTTCCCGCAAAAGATAGCGGAGTAAATAGCAAAATTTTTTTAGAAATAAACGGAGAGATTTCGTAAATGAAATGGGAACATATTAAAGTTATAAACGTTAAGCCGAATAATACATGGTGGAAAAGTCATTTAAGCACTCCGGTCCCTTTCTTATTAGATAAGAATACAATAAGAATTTTTTTTGGTGCATTCGACGAAAATAATGTATCAAGAATCAGTGCTGTTGATATTAATATTGATACATTTAATATTGTATCTATAGCCAATCAACCTTTATTAGATATTGGAATTGCCGGTACTTTTGACGATAACGGTATTACTCCAATGTCCATTATCAAAAAAGATAATATTTTATATTTATACTATACAGGTTATCAACTACTTAAAAAAGTCCCTTATTCAATGTTTGCAGGTGTA
>DAINPX010000155.1:0-7356 GCA_036743235.1 Melioribacteraceae bacterium | reverse complement strand
GTGAAATTTTATTTAGCAAAGAAGAAAATTCCGGTAATGTAACTAAATATATTACTTTATGCAGTACAAAGTTTAAAAATATATCAAGATATGAAACAATTACAAATTCTGATATATTAAGCGATAATTCAGGTGCCGAATATGTAATTATTTCTTCTAAAAAATTTTCAAATATTGCCGAAAAATTTGAAAATTATAGAAAGTATAGTTCACCGCATCCTATAAACACAAAACTGTTTTATGTTGAAGATATTTTTACTCAATTTAATTCCGGTATATTAGACCCTACTGCGATAAGAGACTTTATTAAATATGCCTTTGATAACTGGCAAATAAAACCTTTTTATATTCTTTTACTAGGTGACGGCGATTACGATTACTTAAATTTGGAAAACTTTTCTTCTAACTTTATTCCCACTTATCAAACCGAATCTTCATTAAACGAAGTATTTTCATATCCTACTGATGATTATTATGGTAGAATTATTGGAGGAAAGGCGGATTTGGCAGTTGATGTTGCAATAGGAAGATTGCCAATTAGAAGTATTGAACAAGGTGAGTTAATACTTAAAAAAATTATTGACTATGAAGCCGATAACGATAAAAGTTTATGGAAAAATTTAATTACATTAGTTGCCGATGATGGTTTAACATCTACAGGGGATGACGGAAGTATTCATACATCACAATCGGAACGTTTGGCACGTGATTATGTTCCTCAGTATTTTGATTTGAACAAAATATATTTATCTGCTTATCCTACTGTAATTACAGGATTGGGTAGAAGAAAGCCAACGGTTACAAATGCTATTGTAAATGCAGTAAATAACGGAACTTTAATATTAAACTATATAGGTCACGGAAACCCTGATGTTTGGGCACATGAGTATGTTTTTGAAAGAACTTCCACAATACCATTGTTTAAAAACGAAAAACAATTCTTTTTAACTGCTGCCACTTGTGATTTTGGTAAATATGATGATCCTGTAACCCAGAGTGCTACAGAAGATATGATATTTATGCAAAATGCAGGTATGATTGGAGGTTTTTCGGCATGTCGTCCGGTTGTTTCAGGTGAAAATGCTGCTTTAAATAATCTATTTTATTCATACTTGTTTTCTACGAATGAAGGATTAATAAATACAATTGGTAGGGCGTATTGGCAAACAAAACAAACAAGATTTCAGGCGAATGATGAGAAATTTCATCTATTTTGTGACCCATATTTACGTTTGGCACAACCTAATAAACAAGTAAAAATTGATTCTGTAAACGGGGAATCTTCTGTTGTATTGGCAGAATTGAAAGCATTAGGACAAGGTAATATAGTAGGTTCGGTTATTGACAGCTCAGGAAATATAGATAATAGTTTTAACGGAGAAGGAATATTAACAGTTTATGATAGTGAAAAATCTTTTTATCTTTCTGATATTCAGTTAAATATGACCTTACAGGGGGGTGTTATATTTAGGGGTAGAGTTTCTATTAATAACGGAAAATTTTCATCTGATTTTATTGTTCCAAAAGATATTTCTTATGAAAACAAAACCGGAAAAATTGTTGTGTATGTTTATAACAATAATACAGACGGTGTAGGGTATTCAAAAAATATTAAAGTTAACGGAACTGATACTTCGGTTGTTAATGATAAAAAAGGACCGGAAATTGAAATTTTTGCCGATGAGTTGACATTCGATAATGCTAAACTTGTTAAACCCGATTTCCACTTATTAGTTAAATTGTTTGATGAAACAGGTCTTAATACTACCGGAACAGGTCTTGGACATAAACTTGAAGGCGTTATAAATAATGATTTAAATAACTCTGTCGATTTTGCAAATTACTTTTTAGGTGATTTGGATTCCGGTGGAAAATCAGGTGTAATAAAATATAAATTTACCAATTTGGCAGAAGGTGATTTTAATATTAGAATAAAAGCTTGGGATGTCTTTAATAATTTTAATGAACAGATTGGATATTTTACGGTTGTAAACGGAGATGATTTAATAATTACCGATTTAGTTAATTATCCAAACCCTTTTTCTGAAAGCACTACATTTACTTTTCAACATAATTTAAGCGAAACAATTAATGTAAAAATAAAAATTTATACGGTTGCAGGCAGATTGATTAAAGAAATTGAAGAACATTTTATTAATGATAGGTTTATTAAAATTTTTTGGAACGGAATAGATGAAGATAACAATAAACTTTCAAACGGTACATATTTATATAAAGCCATAGTTGAAACTACTGATGGGAGATTTAAAAAAAGTATATTAGGAAAATTAGCAATTATAAAGTAAGTCCATATTTAACGGAGGAAAAAAATGAAAAAAACACTTTTGCTGCTTGTATTGGGATTAATGACAATAGGATTAAATAACGTTTATGCACAAGGAGAAACAGCCGTACCATTTTTATTATTGGCACCTGATTCAAGAGCAGGCGGTATTGGTGAATCCGGTACCGGTTTAGCAGATAACGGAGCAGCTATTTTTTGGAACCCAGCCGGTTTGGCATTTTTATCGGGGTCGGAAGTAAGTATTACCCACAGTAATTGGCTTCCTCAATTTAATTTAGACTTGTTTTATGATTATTTAACTTATAGACAATATATGGAAGAAGTGGATGGAACCGTATCGGCAAGTATCACTTATATGAATTTCGGTGAATTTGCGAGAACAAATTCAAGTTCTTCGGATGTTATCGGTACATTTACTTCTTTTGATGCTGCTTTAACTTTAGGTTATGCTACAAAAGTATCAAACGACTGGGGATTAGGTTTTAATTTCAGACTTATTCACAGTAAGCTATCGGATAAACCGACCGAACAAGAACAAGGTAGTGGTGTTGCAACTTCTGTTAGTTTTGATATTGCTGCTATGTGGCGTCCTGAAAAACTTTATATTCCTTTTATAGGTGATTTTGATAATCGTTTAAGTATAGGTATGAACTTGTCTAATTTAGGTCCAAAAATTTATTATATAGATCAAGAACAAGCTGACCCAATACCTACTAACTTTAGATTAGGTTTTGCTGCCCGACTTTTTGAAGATGAATATAATTCCTTAACATTTACATTAGATTTTAGTAAACTTTTGGTTGATAGAGCAGATACCGGCAGTAACCGTAAAAATTTCTATTCTACAATATTTACTGCTTGGGGTGATGAAACGTTTAGTCGCGAATTACGCGATATTGTTACATCTGCCGGTGTTGAATATTGGTATGGAGTGCCTGAAGAATTTATGTTTGCTTTACGTTTTGGTGTATTTTATGAAGATCCGGATTACGGAAATCGTAAATTTGCAACTTTTGGAGCCGGTATAAAATACGATTTATATGCTTTTGATTTTAGTTACCTTACTACATCGTTGGTCGGAGGAGATGAAAATCATCCACTTGCAGAAACTTTAAGATTTTCTTTATCAATAGGATGGGGAAGTACACCTCAAAAAATTTCAGGATTTCCAAGAGGAATATAAATTAGATGAAAAACATCAAAAAAATTTGGATTTTTGTGTTAATATTGTTGTGTAATACATTTGCACAACAATATTTACCTGAAGCAAATTTAACCATAAGTTCAAAAAATGTGCTAAATACTTCATTAAATAATGTTAAAATATTAGCTGTAATGGTTGAATTTCAGGAAGATACAGACGGAGCAACTTTTGGTAACGGTAAATTCGGGTCAATTTATAAAAAAAACTACGGTAATAAAATTATTGATCCGTTACCGCATGATAAACTTTACTTTGAAAACCATTTGTTATTTTCAAAGAATTATTTTTCTAAAGTTTCTGAAGGTAAAGTAACTGTAGATTACACCGTATTACCAAATGTTATTACAGTATCTAAAAAAATGAGAGAATACTCTCCTCTGCCAAAATCCAATGACTTTACAAATTTAGGTGATTTTAGTAAAGAGGTATGGCAAGAAGTTGTTACTCAAAATCCAAATATGGATTTTTCACAGTTCGGTTTATTTGTTATTTTTCATGCAGGTGTTGGTAGAGATGTAAATTTGCCTGGTAGTTTGGGCAATGAAAGAGATTTACCTTCTGTTTATTTAAGCCAAAATCAATTAAAAAAAATTTACGGAGCTGATTTTAACGGTTTCCCTGCAAATAATTCGTTAATTACAAATACTGTAATTCTGCCCGAAACCGAGAGTAGAGAAATATCCAGTGTTACGGGTGATGTCCTTCTTGAACTTTCTATTAACGGTTTAATTGTTTCAAGCATTGCAAGTCATTTAGGATTACCTGACTTATTTGATACAAATACCGGCTTAAGCGCTATTGGTAGATTTGGACTTATGGACGGGCAAGCAATTTTTGCTTATAGCGGATTATTTCCACCTGAACCTTCTGCTTGGGAAAAAATATTTTTAGGATGGGAAACACCTATAGTTATAGAAAACTCGGGAGTTTATAATTTACAATCTGTTGCCAAAATAGCTTCTACGTTTGGTGATGCAAAAATTTATAAAATTCCTATTAATAATTACGAATACTTCCTAGTTGAAAATAGACAAAGAGACGTAAATAATGATGGTATTATATTAACAATTTTCGATAACGGTTCTATTATAACTAAATCTTTTCCAAAAGATACTACAGGATTTAGTATTGGGGGAGTTGATACTCTTCAAGGCGTTATTATTGACGTTGATGAATATGACTGGGCAGTTCCGGGAAGCGGTATTGTAATTTGGCATATTGATGAATCGGTAATAAATAGTAAAATTGCAGAAAATAAAATTAATACCGATAAATTTCATCGTGGGGTTGATGTTGAAGAGGCAGATGGGATTCAAGATATTGGAGAAGAGTTTACCACAGTATTTGGTGATATAGTTGTTGGCGAAGGGGAAGCTGTTGATATGTGGTATTTGGGTAACAAATCTAAACTATATAAAAATCGCTTTACATTTGATACAAAACCAAATTCTTTGTCATACTCAGGGGCAAATAGTTTAGTCACAATTTCGGATTTTTCAGATATTAGTAACCGGATGAGTTTTAGAGTTACAATTGGAAGTGACCGGATAAGTTATAATGTAACGAACTTATTATCCGATAATTATTCTTATAATCTTAAAGTAGATGATGATTACTACTTAGTAAAGCAAAGAGATTTATATAAAATTAGCAATAATAACGAAACTTTAATTGCTAATAACTTTACTAATGAAAATTTAAGACCGGCATTCACTTTAAATACTATTGCAGGTTGTTTTAATAATATAGTAAACACCTATGATGTTAAAAACAATTTACTTTTAACTGTAAACTTACCGGAAAATATTACTTCTTCTCCTGTAATTACCGAAAACGGAGATGTTTTGATTGGAACCGAAAACGGAAAAATAATTAAAGTAACCAATTCAAACTTTTATTACGTTAACTACTCTAATGAATTACCACATCCTATCAGACAAATTAGCAGAGATATTACTCCTTTATTATATGATACTATAGGAATATTGGATCAATCAGATTATTCATTGAATCAAGGCGAAAAATATATAAAATATTTAATAGGACAAGGTCAAATTAATCCGCCTAAAAATATTGTTCTTACAAACTTTAATAGACTATTTTTAGTAAATGAGAAGGGGATAATACAGATTGCCCCAAATAGTAAAATTGAAGATTTTTGCATTGTTCCACTATTGAATAACGGATTGTTTCAAATTATTTTTACCGAAAAAAATAAAGTATGGGCATACAATATTAGCGGTTCTGTTTGTGATGGTTTCCCAATAATTTTAGATGACGATGTAACGTTAGAACCTTTTGTTCAAGCTATCAATTATGATGAAGATAAAACTCCCGATATTTTAGTTTATGATAAGAAAGGTCTAATTTATTTGTTTTCGGGGTTAAATAAAAAACTGATTTCGGGATTCCCTTTTTCAACCGGTTCTCAAATAGCGTGCATCCCGTACGTAAATATTGATAGTTTAAGCGGAACAAAATATTATAGTATTTCTGCAATTTCGGGTAATAAATTATATACATATAGTTTATACCCCAATATCAATAATATGGGATTAGAATTTGTTGGTTACTACGGAAAACACTCAAATGACAGCAGGTTATTAAAACAAGATAATTATGAACATCAACAAGAGTTTTTTCCTGAAGAAAGGGCTTATAATTGGCCTAACCCTGTGTATGGTAATTCCACATTTATTAGATATTATGTGAAAAATAGTTCTAATGTAAATATTAAAATATTTGATTTAGCCGGCTCTTTGGTTGACGAAATAAACACTTACGGATTTGGCGGAAGCGATAACGAAGTTGAATGGGATGTTTCGGAAGTACAAAGCGGTGTTTATTTTGCCAGAATTGAAGCTAATGAGGGTTCATCTAATTCGGGCTTAAAAATTATTAAAATAGCCGTTATTAAGTAACGGCTTTCTATTTTATTTAATAAAAAAAGATAATTATGAAGAATATCAATTTGTTTCTGTTTCTATTTATTTTTGTGGTCAGTTTAAATGCACAATTTAATGAGTTTCATCCTGAGTATGATTGGTTTACAATTAGGGGAAAGAATGTTGTAGTTCATTACCATAAAGAAGCCGAAAGAACAGCTCGTATTGTATGTAAAATTGGTGACGAGGTATGGGAACCGATAACATCTTTATATGAATATGAACCCGAAACTGTTCATTATATAATAAAAGATATTGATGATTATAGTAACGGAGCTACTTATTTTTTTGATAATAAAATAGAAATATGGTCATCTTCTCTTGATTTTGATTTAAGGGGTTCACATAATTGGTTAAGAAATGTTATTACTCACGAGTTTACACATATGGTGCAAATTCAAGCCGGAATGAAGTTAACAAGAACAGTGCCTGCATTTTATTTACAGTTTTTAAATTATGAAGATAAAAGACGTCCGGATATACTTTATGGCTTTCCTAATGTAGTGGTAACATATCCAATTGCAACCATTAATATACCTTCTTGGTTTGCTGAAGGGACGGCACAATATCAGCGAAAAGAACTTAATTATGATAATTGGGACAGCCATAGAGATATGATTTTAAGAAGTTATGCATTAGATGGTAATATGCTAACATGGAATCAAATGGGGGTTTTTGAAAAAACTTCATTAGGTAGCGAATCGGTTTATAATTCCGGTTTTGCATTAACAAGGTATATTTCTCAAAAATATGGTGAAGACAAATTAAAATTGATTACTAAGCGTTTGGGTAAATGGAAAAATTTTACAATTGAAGCTGCATTTGAAGACGTATTAGGTAAAACGGGTGTAGAAATATACGCTGAATGGAGAAGTTTTTTAGAACAAGATTATAAGAAAAGA
>DAINPX010000154.1:0-7378 GCA_036743235.1 Melioribacteraceae bacterium | reverse complement strand
ATAATTCCCCCTTTATTTAAAATAAAGTGGACTTCGTTATTATCAAAATCTATTTTGGTTACATAACCCAAATAAACTTCATCCCCTTCCCATAATAAAAATGTTTTGCCTTTTCCATCAACCAAAAAAGCACCATCCGGAATTATTGCAAGTAGCTGAGCACTTTGAACGTCAAGCAATCCGTTTATATTTGGCGGTATCTCGTTTCTAACTCCGGGATAAAAGATATCGTAAATTGGATTAGGATATAAGTTGTTTTCTGCCGCAAGTGTTGTTGCAAAAAAATTATTATATGCAAAATATACTGCTGCCTGAATTGTAAAATTAATTAAGTAATGGGCTGTACCGTCATTACTTACTTTTACAAAATTTGTTAACGATAGACTTCTAATTTTTTTAAGTTCTTTGCTCTCTTCTATTGCATAAACAAGTTTATAAAAATCGTTATAAGTTGCCGTTCCTGTTAATGTGTATAAATAATATTGAAATTCCCCTTCTTTATTCGAGTTTTCAAAAGTTATGTTTACAAAAGATTCTTCCGAAAAGTTTTCGGATATTTTATTAACAAAATCATAAAACTTAGTTTGCTGTAAACCAAAAGGTATATTAAATTTTCTAAGAGCCAAAATCGAATCTAATATTGCAGCTCGTTCTTGCACCTGAGCCAATGTTTGTAATAGTGTTTCTTTATCACCCATACGAGCTTTCATTTGAGTAATTATTTTTTCTTTCTGCTTAATTATTCCCTTCTGTCTAAAAAAAGAAAAATAAGACCCAACTCCCGATATTACAAGGAATATTAAAAACAACATTAAGGTATTTATAATTTTTCTGTTCATTTTCGTCTTAATGTATCTTGTGTTATACTGTAGTTAATTATAAATGTGTATGCTGCTTTATCTCTAATCGGTTCGTGTATCATGTTTTGTAAAACAGCCGAGCTGTTTTGCTCAACAAACTTTGTAACCGATAGACGTGATAGAGTAATTCCGTTAACAACAATGCTATTTGCCGATTTACCTTCAAACTTGTTAAACCAAAAGTTTCTTTTTCTTTCAATAAATTGAGAGATATTAAATAATTCGTTATTCCAGATTTCGGTTCCGCTCATGGCACTATCAAGCAAAGCCGTTGTTTTATCAAACTCGGCAATCCTTTGTTCTATTGGCACTATTTGACTTAAAATATTCTCGTTTTCTCTTTCCATTTGTTCAAGTCTGGATATTTCAATATTTAAATCTGCAATTGTTCTATAATTTGTTAATATTTTTACCGTAAAATAGAATGTTGCGGCAAAAAGTAACGGTAACATTGCATAACTATGCCAACTAAATTGGAAAAATTTCTGATTTTCTTTAATTTTTTTTGGTAATATCGAAATTCCTTTTAGTCGCTTCTCCCATTCCTCAAAATACTCGTAACCGGCAGCCAACACCATACTAAACGAACTTAAATTTTCTATAGCGTCATTATTTAATAACGAAGAATCAAATAAATCCAAATTCAAATTAATTACATTTGCTTCCGGAAATGTACCGTAAAAAGATAACAATAAGTTTTCCGAACTATCATCACCACAAAGAATTACATTATCTAAACGGGGAATATTTCCGTTTTCCATTTCTAATAGTATTTTGGAAAAATAGACATCATAAGTATGTAGGTTTTTAGTCCCTATATCTAAAGTAGCCCCAATATGAACTAAGTTTTGTCCTTCCAAAAACAATAAGCGGCTATACTCTTTTCCAGTATAAATTATTAATGAATAGTCTTCGGGAAAAAACTTGGCGGTTTTTTGCACTAAATTGACCAAAGCAATTTCACCGCTTTTAATTGCCGATATTTTATAATATCTTTTACGATTTTTATTTGCAAGTTTATTAATAAACGATATTGAAGGAACTTCTGCTTCAAGATATGCAATGTAATTGTGTTTATCCGTAAAGGTTACATGGTCAAATAAATCTTCACTTAAACTAACCCCTTTTACATTAAGTAATTCATCTATAATTTGCGATTTAAAATTTTTATCTTTTGGTAATAGCGGCTTATCATAAACATAATAACCCATTGCCGGATCAACAGAAACCGCAATAAATTCAAAATTTTTAAGTTTAAATTCTTTTAAAGATTGAGCTATAACTTCAACATTATTGGCATTATCGGTATTTACTTCTTCAGTACTAATATCCGAGTCAATTCCTTCAAGCGAAATATCATCGGTATCGCTTGCGGGCATCTCGTCAACAATTTTAACTTTATCTTCATCCTCGTTTTTTACTTCCGGATTTTGAGCATAAATAGGATTATCGGACGAAGCAACTTTTAAAATTTTTATTTTCCCGTTTTCATACGTCAATGCAGCTGCTTTTGTCTCATTTCCTTCGGTAAAAATACAGATTACGGCTTTCATTTTTAAACTGCCTTAATAATTTGTGACATTCTTGTTTTATTGTTGGAATATGCCATTGCATTATCTAACGTAATTTTTTTTGATCTATATAATCTAAGCAAATCTTGTTCCATTGTAACCATTCCTTGCTGGGCACCCTGATTTATCATCATATATATTTCACTTGTATTATTATTTTTTATTGCAGCCCTCACTGATGGAGTTACTATTAAAACCTCTTTGGCTAGCACTCTTTTACCATCAATGCTTGGAACAAGTTTTTGGCTAACAACCGATATTAAAACATCAGCCAAACGGTTTCTTACTCGTTCTTGCTCAACCGGGTTAACTTCTGCAATAATTCTATCAATCGATTCAACCGCACTTGAAGTGTGTAGTGTAGAAAATACCTTATGTCCGGTATCGGTAACTTCTAAAGCCGCAAGTATTGTATCGGGGTCTCTCATCTCACCTATTACAATTATGTCCGGATCTTGGCGTAATGCCTGAATTACTCCTTCCTTAAACGAAAGTACGTCTCTTCCTACCTCTCTATGTCTTATTAATGAAGTATTTGATTTATGAACATACTCAATAGGTGCAGCAATTATTACTATATGCGCGGGGTCAAACTTATTATGAAAATCAATTATTGCATCTAATGTGGAAGACTTGCCCGAACCCGTTATTCCCGTAATTAAAGATAAACCGAATTTTATATAATTATGACTCATTGATTGTAATGCCAAAGGATGAAAATCCAAAGTATCTACCGAGCGTACATTTGCAGATATTGCACGCATGTTTAAGGCTACCGCATCCAAATCAAAATAAGCATCTGCACGAAATCTTACATTTCTATCTATTTTTTCGTATCTAAATGTATAACTAAAATCTAAATTACGGTTATTTTTTAAATAAAATGCCTGATTTTGATTTAGTATTGAAATAATTAAAACATTAGATTCATCTTGTGTTAATTGCAAAAGTTCTTTAACTCGTGCTTTTTTACCAAATATTCTATACCATACATATCCTTCGCAGCCATGACCTCCAATCTCAACATCACTTGCTTCTTTATCAATCATTAACTGTAAAATAGTATTAAAATAGTTAATCAAAATAATTAACATATTTGAAGGGAGTTTTGTAATATTGGCAATTACAAAATTAATTCGCTCAGGACCTAAAATAGACGGGGGAATTTGTCCGGCAAAATTGGATAAAATATTTTTTACATCTTCAAACATGTCTTAAACTCATTTTTTTTAATTTAATATAATTATAATATATAAAAATATCAAAATTATTCATCCATTGTAGCAGCAAAAACTTCTGCAATACTTGTTAATCCTATTTTAACTTTTTCCAACCCCGCTTCGCGAAGGTTAAGTGTTCCGTCTGCTTTTGCTTGTAATCTAATTGCTTCTTCATCCACTTCTTCACCGCTTTTTACAATCAGCTCTCTAATTTTTTTTGAAAAATAAAGTGCTTCATGAATTGCAAGGCGTCCCTTATATCCCGTATTGTTACACTTAGGACAACCGTTTGGTTCGTAAACTTCGTATTTACTCCATTCTTCAATATCTAAACCGGCATTTTTCATAAATGCTTCGTCAAAATGGGTTATCTTTTTTTTGCAATCACATAATTTACGAATTAAACGTTGGGCAACAATTATATTAATTGCATAAGCAATCAAAAATGGTTCAACTCCCATTTTATATAGACGGGCAACGGCACTTGGTGCATCGTTAGTATGTAATGTAGAAAAAGTTAAGTGCCCCGTATTAGCAAGTTTTATAGCCGTTTCGGCAGTCTCTTTATCACGCATCTCACCAACAAGTACAATATCGGGGTCGTGTCGCAATATCGCTCTAATTGCCTGCTCAAAATTCATCTTATACCCTATTTTAAGCTGACGAGCTCCTTCAATTACGTATTCAACAGGATCTTCAACTGTTAATACGTTTTTTGTAGGATTAATAACTTGGTATAGTGCAGCAACAAGGGTGGTGCTTTTACCGCTTCCCGTAGGTCCGGTTAAAATTATCATACCTTGGGGTTGATTAATTGCTCGAACAAATGCATTTTGCGCATAACCAACCAAACCTAACTTACTTAAGTCTTTAATAACTTTTCTATCATCCAAAATACGAATTACTATACTTTCAAATTTATTTTTTAGCTCGGTACCAACCATTGGTAATACCGATACACGAAAACGAATTATATGACCGTCAATTTCTCTTTGAATAAAACCATCTTGCGCTTTTTCTCTTTCAAATCTATCCATTCCTTTAGATCTATCTTTTACAACAGCCATAACCGCCTCGGGCAAAGTGTTTTCTTGAGCATGCCACAACTGTAATTTTCCGTCTATTCTAAAGTGAATTTCGGTTCGTGTACTGGACTTAGGAACCAAATGAATATCGCTTACACCTCTTCTAACACCTTCTACCAAGGCTCCTTCTATTAAATTAATTAAAGCACTTTTGTTTATTTCCGCATCCAGTTCTTCTTCGTTAACGGATGTATCGTCAACTTCTACCGCAATCTCTTCGGCAGATTCTTCAATCATTTTTAAAAATTCGTTTTCAGGCGGGAATAAAATAGTAATCAATTTATCATAATCTCGTAAACGCATATAAATTATTTCGTACTTTTTTGCATTAAACGAGTATGCAATTTTCGATAGTGCTTTATCGGTCGGGTCAGTTGCCGCTAAAATAAGTTTATCTTTTATTTTCTCGTCATATTTGTAAGGAACTACTTTATGTTTTAATAATACCTGCTTTACTTCTTCACCTTGCGATATTATTAACTGTTTTATTTCATCTTTTTGTTTATCGCTAATTTGGTCAACAACTATATTTAATTCCCTAAATGCATATAATATTGCAACCTCTCTAAAAATAGCATCATGGTCGTAACCCAAATCTTGAACAAGTATTTGAGCAAGATTTCGTTTTATTTTATTATCTTCCGATTGTTTTATTAATAAAGCCTTTTCTAATACTTTTACATCAATAATTCCTTTTTTTAAAAGTAAATAGCCAATTTTGTCAGTAAGTTCTAAATGATTATCTAACATACAATCACCGGATAAATAAATTTATTAAAAATTTCATTGTAGGAGGTTTAGGACTAATTGTAGCAGTTTCGGCAGAAACCAAAGTCAAGCCGATCATAACAATCATAATAATCATTGCTATTGTTACCTGTATTAACTCAATAACATTCTTCAACCTAAAAACCGTCTCGCTTTCGTAATAGTTTGCAAGTTGTTTTGCCGTATTTTTAATGGTACCGGTTTCTTCTCCGCTATGAAAACGGGATATTGCGGTATCGGTAAAAACACCTGTTGCCTCAAATGCATCGGTTATACCGGTTCCTCGTTTTATCATCATGGGTATTGCAACGTTTTTTATTTTACTTTCAAAATAGGTATTTCCGGACGCTTCGGCAGCAATACGTATTGGTTCTATACTTTCGGCAGAACCGCTATATAACGTATAAAACACTCTGCAAAATACTTCAATAAGTGTTTTATGAACTAACGAACCAATAATTGGTATTCGTAACATCATTCTATCAATAAAAAAAGATCCCTTTTTTGTTTTACTCCATCTCCAAAATATTATTGGTGGCACAAAAAATATAATGCCAACTAAAATTGTATTGTTTAACAAAAAATCGCTAAAAGATAACGTAGCTGCCGTTAAAGGGGGTAATTCTATCTTAAATTTTTGAAAAAGTTTTGCCGTTTCTGGAAATATGTAACCTACATAAAACAAAACTGCTATAAATAGAACAAATAATGTTACCATAGGTGTAATAAGAGCACTCTTTAAATCTTTTTTAAATTGTTGTTGCCTTTCCAAAAACTTGGCTGTCGCTTTATAAATTTCTGCCATATTTCCGCTTTTTGCCGCCAAACCTAACATATATGCCGTAAATTTACCAAAAACCCCTTGATACCTTAAAAACACTTCTTCGCTATCCGCTCCCTTCTTTAAATCGTTATTTATTTGTTTTAATGTTTCTTTTAAGGTTTTATTTTGAATATCGTTTATTAATAGAGTTAATATTTCACCATAGGGTAATTTTTGCTCTAAAAGCTCCGCACTTATTTTAACAAAAGAAACAATATCTTGCATCGGTGGTTTCATGTTAAAATCAAGCAACTTTTTATTAACGGAAATAACCGTATAACCCAATTTTTGCAAAGCTTTTTCAACTTCTGCTTTATTAAAAGCTCTTTGCTCGCCGGTTGTTGGTTTTTCATTCCCTTTTTTTATTTTAAAAATAAAAGTGGATTTCTTTTCAAAAGATTTTAAAGTTAAATTATGTTTTTGAACCAAAGCATTAATTTTTGCCTTCCCCTCAGAGTTAGTGGCAGCGGTTATCGTTCCGCTTATTACTTGACCATTTGGTTTTAATGCGCTAAATCTTAGTTCAATCATCTTTTATCCCGCTAATAAATAGAAAAAAGCCGGTAAAATATTACCGGCTTAAATATACAAAATTTTAATTTAATAATCTTAATTATCTATTGCGGTAGTAACGTTGGTAGGCGTAACGGTCATTGTAACCTGCACCGGGTCCGTTCCATCATTACCTAGTTCGTTACCAAGTCCAACTAAAGTTACCGATTGTGCTGCAACGGTTGCCGTATAAGAACCATTTGGTGTTGAAGTTAAGTTGGTAGGAATTGTCCATCCTGTAAATGTGTTACCTCCACCGCCTAATGCAACCGGTTTTCTGTAAAATTGTTGTGCATTTGAAGCCAAATTTGTTAAGTCTGAAACTACTGCATCTCTGTTAGCGTTGCTGCTGCTTGCCGTAAATACGTTAATACCTACTACTACAGCTATACCTACTATAATTACGCCTAATACGATAAGTAACAATTGTTGTTGTCCCATTGTGAACTCCTGTTATGTTGTTATTTACTGATTATTTTAGCACTTTAGTACCTAGAGT
>DAINPX010000153.1:0-7378 GCA_036743235.1 Melioribacteraceae bacterium | reverse complement strand
TGTGCTGGATTTTATAAATAGTACCCCCCAAGTAAAAAGAATATTGGAATATTGCATTAGCCCAAAATTAAGAAATGAAATACAATTATTTATAGGGTTATCCGATAGGAAGTATTTTAGCAAAGTATTCCTTGCTCCGTTAATAAATTTTAATTTAGTTGAAATGACTATGCCCGAAAAACCTAAAAGTTCAAAGCAAAAATATACAACTTCAAATTTGGGTAAACAAATATTAAAAGATATTTTAATATTATAATTATTAACCAATAATATAGTTCAAACGGAAACTATTTATTATAGATGTTTTGTATTTTGTTGTAAAAAGGGTATATTAAAACCATAATTATTACGAAATAATTACTTGAAATATCGATTTTATAACAAATATGAATATGCTATTATGAAAAAAATGAATTTATTTATTCCCGTTTACTTGTTTTTATGTTTAACATTTGTTTATTCGCAAACTACAAAAGAAGAGTTTTTAAGTAATATTAAATATGCAAGCGGAGTTTATCAGCCGTATATTTACGTAAATAGCAAGGTTACGCCTGCACCCGAAGGATATAAACCGTTTTATTTAAGTCATTATGGGCGTCATGGATCAAGATATTTGGAGCCTGCAGAAAGTTATACCGTTGTATATAATATTTTGGAAGAAGCAAATAATAACGGAAAACTTACCGAGTTTGGTAAAAGCTTATACCAAAAAGTTAAAACATTTTTTTTAGATGCACAAAATAGATACGGAGACGTTACACCGTTAGGTATAAAAGAACATAAAGAAATTGCCGAAAGAATGGTTTATTCATACCCCGAAATATTTGATTATAAGTATAATAAAAATTGTAATATTTATAGCCGTTCTACGGTTGTACCCCGTTGTATTTTAAGTATGGCGGCTAATAACGAAAGACTAAAAGAATTAAACCCGAATTTAATAATAGAGAGAAATGCTACTAAAAGAGATACTTATCTAAATAATAGTTATAAAGTAACATATAGGGATTCAATTAACGCCGTTAGTAAAAAATTTATTGAAGTAAACTTTGATATGCAAAAATTTATAGCTAAGATATTTTTGGATACTACATATGCAGTTGAATTGGTTAAAGATAAAGCCGATTTTATATCGAAAATGTATTATTTAGTTGCAGATATTCAAGATCTAAATCATCTTGATATTTCGTTTGAAGATGTATTTAGTAATGAAGAACTTTTTGTATTATGGCAATCATCCAATATAAAATTATATTTAGTATTTACAAGCAAAGCGGGGGTAGATAGTTCTAAAAAACTTTTACAAAATATAATTGAATGTGCCGATAATTCTATTAAAAATAACAACATAGCAGCAGATTTAAGATTCGGGCACGATTCGTATATAGCACCGTTGTTAACTTTAATGGATATTAACGGGATGAATATAAAGGAACATGACCCCAATAAAATTTATAAAGTATGGTGCGATTTTAAAGTTACTCCGATGGCTGTGAATATTCAATTGGTTTTTTATAAAAATGAAAAGAATAATGATATTATTGTAAAAATTCTTCATAATGAAAATGAAGTAAAAATACCCGTTAAATCTGATATTTCGCCTTATTACAAATGGGAGGAAGTTAAAAAATATTATGAGGCAAAATTATAGAATTAAAGTTCTATTTTTAATTTAAGTAGCAACAACCGAAAAAGTAATTTTTAAAGATCAAAATTTCTCTTTTTGGCAATCTTTAAAGGTTGTAAGTATATATTATATATATTTTTAAATATTTAATTGCTTTTAATTATAATTGTACGTAAATTTAAAGTTTGAAACTTTTAACAACAAAATGAAATAGTATGATGGAGGAAAAAAGCCTATGGGTATGATGGCTCGTATGCGAAATCTGGCTCCCTGGTTTATTATATCGGTAGGAGGTGTGTTTATTTTATATATGGCTTTAATGGATACAAAAGTCATGGAAATATTTGGTGCAAGATCAAATAACGTAGGCTCTGTAAACGGTCGAGAAGTTACTTATCAGGAGTATTCAGCCGCAATTGAGAGATATCGTGAAAATCAACAGCGCCAAGGAATGCAAGTAGATGATAACCAGATGGAATCTATCAGAGAACAGACATGGGAAACATTGGTTACACAAATTTTATTGGAACAGAAAATTGAAGAATTTGGCATAAAGGTTACAGACCAAGAAATAGTTGATGTTATTACGGGTCCAAATCCGCCACAATTTTTAACTCAATATTTTACGGATTCGTTAGGTCGATTTAATCGTGAAGCTTACGATGCAGCTATAAGAGATAGACGAAACAGCAGCGCAATGGTTCAAGCCGAAGAAGTTTTACGTCAGCAATTATTACAAGAAAAATTGCAAAATTATGTTTTAGGTACTATAACCGTTAGTGAAAATGAAATGAGACGTCAATTTGCCGATCAAAATATTAATATTACGGCAGATTATGCATTTGTTGATATCGGAAAAATGACCGATAAAGAGATTTCTTATAACGATAAAGATTTAAAAGCATATTACGATAAACATTTAAACGAATATAAAGTTGAAGCTCAACGAAAAATTAAATATGTATTATTTAGAATAGCACCTTCTAAAGACGATACAAATGCCGTGGTAAAAAATTTACAAGCAATTTTAAGAAAAGCCAACGAAGAAAAAATACCGTTTAAGCAATTGGTTCAAGATTATTCTTCACAACCATATAAAGTTGATACAACTAATATATCTATGTTACCTGCCAATGTTATTGCCTCTTTGGCAAAAGCAGCTGCCGGTCAAATAGTTGGACCTATTGCCAGTTGGGAAGGATTTGTTTTATATAACGTAGTAGCAAAGATGTCCGAAAGTCAGAGAACGGCTGTTAAAGCTTCTCATATTTTAATATCATCAGATCCTGCAAACGGCGGAGAAGAAGCAGCATTAAAAACAGCTACCGAAGTTTATGACCGTTTAATTAAAGGCGAAGACTTTGGTAAACTTGCACGCGAGTTTTCAAAAGATCACGGTAGTGCTGCAAACGGCGGAGATTTAGGATGGTTCGGAAGACAACGTATGGTAAAAGAATTTGAAGATGCTTGTTTTAGCGGAGCAATTAATCAAATTCAAAAACCCGTAAAAACTTCTTACGGTTATCATATTATTAAAGTTACCGATGCAGCTAACGACAAATTGGTAATTGAAAAACTTGTAAATAAAATTGAAACATCTGCTTCTACAATGGATAGGATATACAACGATGCCAACGATTTTTCGTATATAGCAAACGAAAACGGTTTTGAAAAAGAAGCAAAAATGTTAAAATATAAAGTTATAGAAAGCGGTGCATTTACCGAAGAAGCCGGCGTAATACCGGGTTTAGGCCTAAATCGCTCGTTAACTAAATTTATTTTTAACGGAAGTATTGGAGATATAAGCGAAGTTTATAAAGTTCCTTCAGGTTATGTTGTTTGTACTATTACTTCTTCCGAAAAAGCAGGTTTCAGACCATTTGAAGAACTTAAAGAAACCATTAAAGGTCAAGTTATACGCGAAAAGAAAGTTGAAAAAGCTATGCAAATAGCTACCGATTTAAAAAAGAAAATTGGTAACGACTTAAATGCTTCTTATAATTTTTATCCTCAAGTAACCGTTGCTATGGGTGTTACATTTACACCGGGCGGAACAATTCCTTCAATAGGACGTGAATTTGGATTATTAAACTATGGAGAAACCGGTAAAATAGGTGTTATTTCCGAACCTGTAAAGGGAACACGCGGTGCATTTTTAGTAAGGTTGGTAAATCGTACTAAGTTTGATGAAAACGCATATGCAGTTCAAAGAAATATTATCCGCGATAATATAATTCAGTTCCGCAAACAACGTTTAATTTCGGAATGGATGCAAAAAATTCGCAAAGAAGCAGATATTGAAGATAATAGACATAAGTTTTATAGATAATATTAAATCTAAAAAGAAAAAAGCACTCTACTTAAAAGAGTGCTTTTTTTGTTTTAAAGACATATATTGTAAAAAATTAGGACTATTTATTTATATAAACTGTTTTTATATTAACAAACTCTTTAATACCGTAGTGCGATAATTCTCTTCCGTATCCCGATATTCCGATTCCGCCAAACGGAAGACGCGGGTCGCTTTTAACCAGCTCGTTAATAAAAACATTCCCCGAATTAATGGTTGAAGCCAAAATTTCGGCTTTAATTATATCATTAGTCCACAACGAAGCACCTAACCCAAATTGAGTATCATTGGCAACTTTTATGGCATCCTTTTCATCCTTAACTTTTATAACCGCAGCAACAGGACCAAAAACTTCCTCGTTATAAACAGGCATCCCTTTTTTTACATTTATTAAAATAGTCGGTTCGTAATAATGTCCAATTCCTTCAATTTTCTTACCTCCATAAACAACATTTGCTCCAAGTTTTATAGACTCATTCACTTGGTGTTCAATTTCTTCAAGTGCCTCAATTCTTACTAATGGTCCTAAATCGGTATCCGGTTCAATGGGATTACCAATTTTTATTTCTTTCATGTTTTTAATAAAAAGTTCTAAAAATTGGTCAAAAACTCTTTCGACAACAATAAATCTTTTTGCGGCAATACAGCTTTGTCCGTTTGCTAAAAGTCTGGCAACTACAGCGGTTTTTGCTGCTTTTTCCAAATCTGCATCTTCTAAAATAATAAACGGATCGCTACCTCCTAATTCCAGCACGGTTTTTTTTATACAACTGCCTGCTATACTTGAAATAGATTTACCTGCGGATTCGCTACCTGTTAAAGTAGCTGCTTTAACTAAAGGATTTCGTATAACAGCTTCAACTTGCGAACTTGAAATTAATAGTGAATTGAAACAAAATTTTGGGAAACCCGCCAATTCAAAAATATGCTGAATTAATAACGAGCAGCCGGGGACGTTGGAAGCGTGTTTTAATAAACAAACATTTCCTGCCATAAGTGCCGGGGCGGCAAAACGAAATACTTGCCAAAAAGGAAAATTCCATGGCATAACTGCCAGTATTATACCAAGCGGGTCAAATCTCACATAACTTTCGGAAGCTTCTGTAATTATAACTTCGTTTTTTAACATAGTTTCGCTATTGTTGGCATAATACTCGCAAACCCATGCACATTTATCAACTTCGGCTATCGACTGTTTTATCGGTTTTCCCATTTCGGAAGTAATTAGTTTACCGTAACACTCTTTATTGTTTTTTAATAATTGAGCAACTTTTAATAAATATTCACTTCTTTTTTTTATCGGAATTTCTTTAAATTTTAGCCATGTTTTATGGGCATTTTCAATAACTTGAGAAACGATTTTATCGGAGTCGATTTCATACTCTGCAATAACTTCTAAATTTGCCGGGTTAATTGATTTCATTTTCATTTTCTGCTCCTATTTTATAGCGTAAATTCTCATTCCGCTGCTAATAAAATGATTAATAAATCTGATTAAATAAAAAACTAACTTTTTAAAAATACCGTTTGGAATAAAACGTTCCGTATCAATTATATTTAACTTAAGTAAAAAATTCATAAGTAAATCACCTTGGTTGGTAACAACTACTTTAGAAAACCCGGCTGCGGTTAAATACTTTTTAATTGTATTGGGTTGAAATATGTAAATATGCCCTTTTGGCATAAAATAAAACCAGTTTGAACCTCGTAACATTCGTTCGGGGCAGTTATAATTACCGGTAGTAATAAAAAGTACTCCTTTGGGGGCAAGGCTATCATAAATTATAGATAAAGCTTTTTTAGGATCCGGAAGATGTTCTATAACTTCTTTCATGCTAATAACGTTATAGTAGTTTTTAGGTAAATTGGCACGGTAAATTGAGTTATTTTCAGTATCCAATCCTTTAGACTTTGAAAAGCTTACCGCATATTCCGATAATTCCAAACCTTTTACCTCAAAATTCTTTTTTTTTGCTTTATAAAGAAAAAGACCCATACCACTTCCTATATCCAACAATTTTAAACCGGGCTTGTAGTTAGACATTTCCACAAGGGCAGATAAATCCCAATCTGATAAATCAACCAAGTCTTTTTTTTCAATAAATTCTTTATCATATTTAATACTTTGGTCAAATCCATTCCCTACGAAATAATTGTTGTCATATAACTTGTTTATGGCATCATCAGTTAACCGTGGATTTACAAAAACTAAATTACAATTATTACATTTTACAATATTAAAACCCTCTTTTACATAAACAATGCGGTTATTGTTGCTACCGCAAAAGTTACAATTAACACTTTCTAAGTTATTCATTACAGTATATTATAATTTAATAATGCTAACTTACAAAAAATAATTGTAAGTAAAAAAACATTAAATTTGCAGATAAATAAATTTTACATAATAAATATATTTAGTATATTTAACACTATAATGAAAAATTAAATATATTTATGCGGGAAAGTTTTATTACAATTAATGCCGATTATAATCAAGCAAATATTGTATGTCAAAATTTAAGTAATACTTTAAATGAAATGAATTTTGATACACAAGATATAGCTTGGTGCGAAATTTCATTAAGAGAAGCTTTAAATAATGTAATAAAACACGCCTATCAAGATAAAATTGAAAATATTATAAATATAACTTTAAAGATTGATAATAATCAAATAGTTTTAACCATTACCGATTTTGGTAGAAGTAGAATTTTAATTAAGGAGGCGGTTTTAGAATTTAACCCCAACGATATTGAAAATTTACCCGAAAACGGTTTTGGTCTATATATTATTGAAAATGTTATGGATTTTACGGAATACAAAACCAATAATGGCAAAAACATTTACGTAATGATGAAAAAATTAAGGAATAAAGATATTAATGAATAGACAATTATTGCTGTTATTAATAATAACAATAAATTTTAGTTTTGTATATAGTCAAGAGTTGCCAAAAAAAATAAGGATTGGTTTTTTATCAAATCGTTCTATAGAATATTGTACAAATCAATGGAAACCGACAGTAGATTATTTACAAGAAAAATTACCTAAATATAATTTTGAATTTATTCCCCTTTCGTATAATAATATTGAAGAATACGTAAAAGATAAAAAAATTGAATTTGTTTATACTAATCCGTTTTTCTTTATTCAGTTTAGAGCTAAATATAATGTATCGCAATTAGCAACAATAGTATATCATCGGGGTATTTATAAAAACTCGTTATTTGGAAGTGTTGTTTTTGCAAAACATAAAAAGAATATTAACAATATTCAAGATTTAAAGGGTAAAAAACTAATAGTAACCTCCCCTTACTCTTTTGCGGGTTGGGTGATGGTGTTATACGAATTGCGTAAAAAAAACTTTGATCCATTTAAAGAATGTGCATCCATTATTT
>DAINPX010000152.1:0-7380 GCA_036743235.1 Melioribacteraceae bacterium | reverse complement strand
ATGAAAGATAAAACATTGTTAATTACCGGAGGAACCGGGTCGTTTGGAAACGCCGTACTAAGACGATTTTTAAACTCGGATATAAAAGAAATAAGAATATTTAGCAGGGATGAAAAAAAACAAGATGACATGCGTCATTTTTATAAAAATCCCAAAATTAAGTATTATATTGGAAATGTTAGAGATAAACGTTCGGTTGATAATGCAATGAAGGGGGTAGATTATATTTTTCATGCGGCTGCCTTAAAACAAGTACCCTCGTGCGAGTTCTTTCCTATAGAAGCTGTTAATACAAATGTAATTGGCTGCCAAAATGTATTAGATTCTGCTTTAGATTACGGAGTGGAAAAAGTTATCGTTTTAAGTACGGATAAAGCTGTTTACCCTATAAATGCAATGGGGTTAAGCAAAGCACTATCTGAAAAAGTAATGGTCGCAAAAAGCAGAAATTTAAACGGTAGTGGAATTACATTTAACGGTACAAGATACGGTAATGTTATGGCATCTAGGGGTTCTGTTATCCCTTTGTTTGTAGATCAAATTAAAAAAGGATTACCCATTACTATTACAGAACCGTTAATGACACGTTTTATGATGACTTTGGAAGATGCTGTTGAACTTGTTCTATTTGCATTTGATAGAGGGAATAACGGTGATATTTTTGTGCAAAAAGCCCCTGCTTGTACAATAGAAACTCTTGCTAAGGCATTAATTGAACTTTATAATGCAAAATCCGAAATTAAAGTAATTGGTATTAGACACGGTGAAAAAATATACGAAACCTTGGTTAATAAAGAGGAAATGGCAAAAGCTGAAGATTTAGGGGATTATTTTAGAATTCCTGCTGATAATAGAGATTTAAATTATGATAAGTATTTTAGTGAAGGTGAAGAGAAAATTACCAAAATGGAAGAATATACTTCAGATAATACTACAAGACTGAATCTTGAAGAAACTAAAAATCTTCTGTTAAAACTTTCATTTATTAGGCAAGATGTTTTAGCCGAACCGGAAAACAACTTATACGAACCATAACGGATATAATATGTTAAATATAGGAATTACGGGACAAGCAGGGTTTGTTGGTTATCATTTATATAATAAGGCAAAATTAAATACAAATTTTAATTTAATAAATTTTGAAGATGAATTTTTTTATAAAAAAGAAGTTTTAAAAAATTTTGTAAAACAGTGTGATGTTATAATTCATTTAGCCGCAGTTAATCGTCATCATGATCAAAACGAAATTTTTAATAAAAATATTGAGCTTGTTGATAGATTAATTGAAGCAATGAATGAGACAAATAGCAAAGCACATGTATTTTTCTCTTCATCAACACAAGAAGAAAGAAACAATATTTACGGTAATTCCAAAAAAGCAGGAAGAGAAAAGTTAATAAAGTGGGCAACCGAAAATAGTACCGGATTTACAGGACTTATAATTCCAAATGTATTTGGTCCCTTTGGAAGACCTTTTTATAACTCTGTGATTTCTACCTTTTCTTATCAAGTTGTTTCGGGAGATACCCCAAAAATTGAGATTGATGCCACATTAAACCTTATATACGTTGGTGAATTGGTTGATTTTATTATAAAAAAAATAAATAATGATTACAGAAAGATAGAACAAGAGTGCTTAGTTCCGCATACTTTTACAATTAAAGTAACCGATATTTTGGATAAACTAATTTATTTTAAAAAGAACTATATAGAAAACGGTATAATACCTAAATTAGAAAATAATTTTGATATTAATTTATTTAATACTTTCAGAAGTTATATAGATAATAAATCATTTTATCCTGTTAAATATAAAAAGAATAGTGATGATAGAGGCGATTTTGTTGAAGTAATGCGACTTAATATAGGTGGGCAAGTATCATTTTCTACTACTAAACCGGGAATTGTGAGAGGGAATCATTTTCATACGAGAAAAATAGAAAGATTTGCAGTAATAAAAGGGAAAGCATTAATTCAGTTGAGGAAAATTGGTACAAACGATGTAATAAATTTTGAACTTGACGGAAACGAACCTGCCTATGTTGATATGCCCATTTGGTTTACTCATAATATTAAAAATATTGGAAATGAAGACCTTTATACAATGTTTTGGATAAATGAATTTTATAACGCAGAAGACCCAGATACCTATTTTGAAGCCGTGGAGATCTAAAAATTGCGGAATAGCAAAACTGTTAAAATATGAAATTGAAATTTCATTTTAATAAGGTCTTTAAATAATATAGATTAAATAATTAAGTAAGTAAAAGTAATAAGAAGAATATTAAGAAATTCTTTTAAAGCTAAAATTATTAGTAAAAAGTGAATGATGAAAAGTTAATTAAATTACTTTTTGCTATTTCAACAATTCGCTATTTCATAAAATAAGGAATGTTATGAAAAAATTAAAAGTTATGACGGTAGTTGGAACAAGACCGGAAATTATTAGACTTGCCAGAGTTTTGGCAAAATTAGATAACACTGAAAGTATTGAACATATTTTGGTTCATACAGGACAAAATTATGATTATGAATTAAATCAAATATTTTTTGAAGATTTGGAGTTACGAAAACCGGATTATTTTTTGGATGCTGCCGGTTCTAATGCATCAGAAACCATTGGTTTAATTATTATTAAAATAGATAAACTTTTAGAAGAAATAAAACCTGACGCTTTTTTAGTTTTGGGTGATACCAATAGTTGTTTATGTGCCATCCCTGCAAAAAGAAAAAAAATACCCGTTTTTCATATGGAAGCAGGAAACAGGTGTTTTGACCAGCGAGTACCTGAAGAAATAAATCGTAAAATTGTTGATCATATAAGCGATATCAACTTAACATATTCTGATATTGCAAGAGAGTATTTATTAAAAGAAGGATTTCCTAATGACAGAGTTATTAAAACAGGAAGTCCGATGTTTGAAGTTTTAACTTATTTTAAAGATAAAATTAATAAATCGAATGCTTTAATAAATAACGGTGTTGAAAAATACGGTTATTTTCTTGTATCTTCACATAGGGAAGAAAACATTGAATCTTCAAATTTTGAAAATTTGGTAAAGGTATTAAACCATATTGCAGATTTATATAAATTACCAATAATTGTCTCTACTCATCCGCGTACAAGAAAAAAAATTGAACAGAAAAAGGCAGAATTTAACGAGCTTGTTAGATTGATGAAACCAATGGGTTTTATTGATTATAATTATTTACAAATGAATGCAAAAGCTGTTTTATCGGATAGCGGTACTATTTCGGAAGAATCGTCAATATTAAACTTTCCGGCTTTGAATATTCGTCAAGCTCATGAAAGACCCGAAGCAATGGAAGAAACACCCGTAATAATGACAGGTTTTAATATTGATAGAATTTTGCAAGGATTGAAGGTTTTGGAAAAACAGGAACGAGGCGAAAAGCGTCAGTTTAGGCAAGTTTATGATTATTCAATGCCCAATGTTTCGGATAAGGTAATAAGAATAATGCTATCTTACACCGATTATGTTAAAAGAGTTGTTTGGAGTGAAACAGTCTAATTTAATACTATGAATATTCTCTTTTTAACTTTATTTAATATTGAAGATATTAACGAACGAGGAATATATAACGATTTACTTCATAAATTTGCTGATGAAGGGCATAATGTATATGCTATTTCGCCAAATGAAAGAAGATATAAAAAGGGAACGGAAATTTCATATTTCGACAAAATAACCGTTCTAAAGGTTTTTACTCTTAATATTCAAAAAACCAACATTATTGAAAAAGGTATTGGTACATTATTAATTGAAACTCAGTTTTTAAGTGGATTAAAAAAATATTTTTACAATATAAATTTCGATTTAATATTATATTCAACACCGCCTATTACTTTTACTAAAGTAATAAAATATGTCAAAAAAAAGAATAATGCAAAAAGTTACCTGTTACTTAAAGATATATTCCCTCAAAATGCCGTTGATTTGGGGATGACAAAATTTAACGGTTTTATTTATAACTATTTTAGAAAGAAAGAGAAAGAACTTTATAATATTTCAGATTTTGTTGGTTGTATGTCTCCCGCAAATGTTAAATATTTAATTGAAAATAATAAAGAGTTAGATAAAGATAAAATTGAGGTAAACCCAAATAGTATTAAAGTGCAAAATAATAATCTCGATACATCAAAAATAGTAGAGATAAAAGAAAGACTTAATATTCCGCAAAATTCGGTATTATTTTTATATGGAGGTAACTTGGGGTTGCCACAAGGAATAGAATTTTTATTGGATATTATTGAAAAACTTAAAGACGAAAATAGAATATTCTTTTTGATAATAGGATCGGGTACAAAGTATAAAGATATTAAAAGTAGGTTAGAAAAAATAAATGCAAAACACGCTCTATTACTTGATAGTCTTCCCAAAAACGAATATGATAATTTAGTTAATATTTGTGATGTAGGCATGATCTTTTTGGATAAAAGATTTACAATTCCAAATTTTCCATCTCGGATATTATCTTATTTGGAGGCAAAAAAGCCGGTTTTACTATGTACAGATAAAGCTACCGATATTGGAACAATAGCCGAAACGAATAGTTTTGGATTATGGTCTTTAAGTGGTGACTTAAATACTTCGATTAACAATATATTTAAGCTTACCAATGATGTTAATTTTCGAAACAAATTAGGTAATAACGGGTATAATTATCTTATTTCCAATTACACTGTAAATCATTCTTATAATATAATTATTAAGCACTTTACTTAATGTATATAAAATTATTTAAACCGTTATTAGACTATTTAGCTGCATTTATACTTTTAGTATTGTCAAGTCCTTTATTATTAGTTATTACTATTTTATTATTATTTGCAAATAAAGGAAAAATCTTCTTCTTTCAAGATAGACCCGGATTGAATGAAAAAATATTTAAGTTATACAAGTTTAAAACAATGAACGATGCTGTAGATAAATTTGGCAATTATTTGCCGGATAGTCAAAGAATTACAAGAGTCGGAAAAATAATAAGAAAACTATCGCTTGACGAATTATTGCAATTTTTAAATGTACTTAAAGGGGATATGTCTTTAATTGGTCCCCGCCCGCTTTTGGTTGAATATTTACCGCTATATAACGAATCTCAAAAAAAGAGGCATAATGTAAAACCCGGAATAACAGGGTGGGCACAAGTTAACGGAAGAAACGCAATTACTTGGGATGAAAGATTTAAGTTAGATGTGTTTTATGTAAATAATATTAGTTTTTTATTAGATTTAAAGATATTTATTTTAACATTTGTTAAAATATTTAAGCGGGAAGGGGTTAATACTTCATCAGGAGATACAATGGAAAAATTTAGGGGAGATAAAAAAGATGCCTAATATTTTAATTACTTCTGCAGGTAGGCGTGTATCTTTAGTAAGAGATTTTAAGATAGAATTACAATCATACTGTAACGGTAAAGTTTTTACAACGGATATGAATCCCCATCTTTCGGCGGCATGTAATATATCGGAAAAATACTTTAAAGTACCCCGTGTAACTGCCGATAATTATATAGAAGCCTTATTACAAATTTGTTTGGATAATGAAATTAAACTCATTATTCCTACTATTGATACCGAACTAATTGTTTTGGCAAAGAATAAAAATTTATTTTTAGAACACGGTATTATTATTTTGGTATCCGATTTGGAGTTTGTTGAAAAGTGTAGAGATAAAAGGTTGACAAACAAATTGTTTGATGAGTGCGGAATTAATAGAGCAAAAGATATTGACAAAAACGATGTAAAATTTCCTATATTTATTAAACCCTATGACGGAAGTTGTAGCCAAGATATTTACGTCATTGATAAAAAAGAAAACTTAACGGAATATTTATTAAAAAATGAAAAATTAATGTTTTTAGAATATTTACCTGCAAAAGAAAATGTTGAATTTACGGTAGATGTTTATTATGATAAAAATTCGCAGATAAAATGAATAGTTCCTAGAGAGAGAATTGAAGTAAGAAGCGGAGAAGTAAATAAAGGTGTTACAAGAAAGAATAATTTAATAGATTATGTAAAAAACACTCTTGATAAATTACAGGGTGCAATCGGTTGCATAACTTATCAGTTTTTTATAAATATCTATACTAATAAAATTTACGGTATTGAAATTAATCCTCGTTTTGGAGGAGGATATCCGCTAAGTTATTTAGCAGGTGCAAATTTTGTAAAATGGATAATTGAAGAATATTTTGGAAATAAAAAAATAGAATATTATGAAGATTGGGAAGAAAATTTGCTTATGTTAAGATATGACGATGAAGTTTTGATAAAAAATTACGAAAAATGAATTTATTATGAAATTAAAACTTTCAAATAAAAGTGTAATTGTTTTTGATTTAGATGATACTTTATTTAAGGAGATAGAATATCTTAAATCGGCTTATAAATATATTGCCGAAGAAGTATGCTCTAATAATAGTATTAAATTATATAAAAAGATGTTAGATTTATATTATTCAGGCAATAATGCATTTAATTATTTAATTGAAAATTATCCGGAAAAGTCAAAAAATGTTGATTATTTATTGGAATTGTACAGAAACCATTATCCCAATATAACGTTAGAACCTGAAATTAATGATTTTTTATTAAAGCTAATTGAAAATAAAATTATATTGGGTATTATAACAGACGGACGCAGCAATACCCAAAGAAATAAACTAAAAGCCTTAGGTATTGAAAAACAATTTAATTATATTCTAATTTCAGAAGAATTTGGATATAGCAAACCTAATGAATTAAATTATAAATTATTTATGCAAAAATTTCCTGATAAAAATTATATATATATTGCAGATAATATTAAAAAAGATTTTATTACGCCTAATAAATTAGGTTGGTTAACAATATGTTTGCTTGATGACGGTAGAAATATTCACAAACAAAGTTTTAATTATGAAAAAGAATATTTACCTAAAGAATTAATAAAAAGTTTTAGTGAGTTGGAAATAGTATATGAATAATAAAATATGGTTATCATCACCACATATGGGGGGTACGGAGCTTAATTATGTGCATGAAGCTTTTAATACAAATTGGGTTGCACCTTTAGGTAAAAATGTTGACGGATTTGAAGAAGATTTGGCAAAGTTTACAGGCGTTAAACACGTTGCTGCCTTAAGTAGCGGTACTGCAGCAATTCATTTAGCTTTAGTTTTATTGGGTATTAAAGCCGGTGACGAAGTAATTTGCCAAAGTTTAACATTTTCGGCAAGTGCAAATCCTATTGTATATTTAGGTGCTACACCTATTTTTATTGATAGTGAAAAAGATACGTGGAATATAGATACTAATTTATTGGAAACAGCAATTGTTGATAGAATTAATAAAGGGAAAAAACCGAAAGC
>DAINPX010000151.1:0-7432 GCA_036743235.1 Melioribacteraceae bacterium | reverse complement strand
GTTCATTATCGCGGTACTTTAATTAACGGTCAAGAGTTTGATAGCTCGATTGGAAGAGGCGAACCGGTTACTTTTCCTGTTAACGGTGTTATTCCGGGTTGGACAGAAGCATTACAGTTAATGAAAGTAGGCGAAAAATGGGAATTATATATTCCGGCAGCTTTGGCTTACGGAAATAGAGGAGCAGGTCAACAAATTGAACCCGGTGCAACTTTAATTTTTGAAGTTGAATTATTGGGTATCGGCGAACCTGAAAAGAAATAAGCTTAATAAAAATATTGATGCAAAAAGCTCCTTTATTTAGGAGCTTTTTTTATTTTAAAAATGCTTTAAGCGTTTTAATATCTATCTTACCATTGTTATTATAAGGTATTTCGCCAATAAAAATATATTTTTTAGGAATTTTGTATTTTGGAAGTTTTAATAGCAAATAATTATTAATTGTTTCTATATTAATTAATTTATTATTTACTAAAAAAGCAATTGGCACTTGCCCCCAAATTTCATCATCTATACCTATAACTACCGCATCGTTAATATCGTTTATTTCCAATAATTTACTTCGTATTTCTTCGGGTGAAATATTTTCTCCGCCGGATATAATTATATCATCAACTCTGCTTTCAATTATTAAATTACCATCATTATCCAAATATCCAAAATCTTTTGTATAAAATAAATAGTTATTATCGGTTTCTTCGCATTTGTTAAAATTTGGAAGTTTATAATAACTATATAAAGTGTCCGATTTAATTACAATTTCTCCTTTAATATTCGAGTTTTTAATTAATTTACCGTTACTACTAATAAAAATATCGACATTAGAGAACGGTTTTCCAGAAGAAAGGGGATTATTTATTAAATCTTGCGGACTGGCAATTGTAATCATGCTGCAAGTTTCTGTGCTTCCGTAAACTTTATATAGATTAATTCCTTTATTTAAAGCTTTTTCAATTAATTTCTTGTCCGCTTTGGCTCCTCCTAATATTACGGCTTTGCATTTAGATAGATCCGTATTGTCATCTATTAAATCGGCAAGTTGTTTTGGTACTAACGAAATATAATCTATCAGATTAGATTCTAGTGAAAGTTTAATATCTTTATAATTTGTTGATTTGGGTATTATTATTTGTGAGCCAGCAATAATTCCCCTAAACATAATCATCAAACCGCCTATATGGTTAAAAGGAAGAGAAGCAAGCAAAGTGTTTTGAGAAGATAAATTAAAATAATTAATAAATTTTTTAGCTGAATTGATTATAGATTTTAATGATAATATTACTGCTTTTGGTAAATTTGTACTACCTGAAGTAAATAACATTAATTCATAATCTAAGTTATCGTCTTTATTATTATTTAATTTAGTGACTTCATTCTCAGTTAAAAAATAACTTGCCCCAAATTCGTTTGCTAAACTTTTTGCGTTTATACAATTAAATTTATTATCAATAATTATCGGGCGAGAATTATGTTTAAGAGTTTTAAACAAGTTTATTGTTAAATTATGTAAAGAATTATTAAATAATGCAATATCAGTATTCTTAATTAAATTGAATGGGTAATTATTACTATTAATTGCATCGAATAATCCGCAATATGATGTCTTATTATTTTCACTTATAAAGCAAATATTAAAATTGTTTTTGTTAATTGCAGGAAATATTTTAAATAGATTGTTAGACTTAATTTTTATTTTGTGGTATTTTATTGCATTTGGAGTATTGTTAAAAGAGCAATATCCGTTTTTAAATATAAAATTATTATCTTGTTTTTCAAGCATTCTAAAAGTGTCTAAACCGTGTGCGTATTCGGGTTTTAACGAAGCAAGATAAAAGAGTATATATGCTGAATAAAAACTTTCGAAAGTTGATGAAATAATAAATTTAATATTTTTATATTTTTTATCGGTAAGTAATTTAATAATTTCAACCAAATTACCCAATAATGTGGGTTTTATAATAAAAGTTTTTATTTTATATTTAATTATTAATTCTTTAATTTCCCCAATATTATATATTGAGGAGTCTAAAGCAATGCTATCAACAAAATCCGATAATAAATTTAATTTGTTTAAGTTGTTAATTGGATCTTCAATATACTCGTAAGTAATATTGTTTAGTTTAATAAAATATTCGTTTAAATTTTCTAATGGAAAGCCGTTATTAACATCAAGTCTTATATTAAGTTTATTTTTAAATTTTTTATTTATTAATGATAGCGTTTCATATTCTTCTTCAAATTTATTAATACCAATTTTATATTTTATAGTTTTGTAACCAATATTCAATAATTCTTCAGTCTTTTTTAACGGTTCTTCATCAGCTAAAGAAATTAACCCGTTAAGCAGTACTTTTTTATTCTTAGTAAATTCGTTAGAACTATGATTGGTAATAATATTAAGTTTTAGAAATATTGATTGCAATGCAAAACTTAAAGAAGGAACTTTGCATAAAGAATTAATATAACTTAATTGTTCATATAAGCTTAAGCTTATATTTATTACTTTAATTTCCGGTATTATATTTAATAAATTTTCAATTACATCTGTTAATGTTTCTTTTGAGAAACCGGGCAAGGGAGCTGCCTCGCCGGTAATTATCAAATTATTATCAAAAATAACTTTTATTAATAATGATTCTCTATTGTAAATAACTGATTTAGAAGTAATAAGTTTAGAATTTAAATTGTAAAAAAATACTTCGTAATCAATTGATATTACTTTCATAATAAAATGCCGAGGGCAAATAATAATCCGTAAATAGCAGATAATTTTGCAGTAAGGGCAAGCGTGTTATTAAGTTCAGCACCGGTAAAAGTAAAAATCATTCTTATCAGTTTAAATGATAAAGGCAAAGATAAAAGAGGAATAAATATAAATAAGCTAAGGTTAAAACTAAAATAAACAACCGGTAATATTGCATACGATAAAATCATAAAAAGGAGATATTGAATGCGAGTAAATTTACGCCCAAACTTAACAGCTAAAGTGTTTTTACCCGAAATTTTATCCGAGTCTATATCTCTATAATTATTAACCACCAATATATTTGTTATTAAAGCCCCAACGGGAATAGAGGCTAAAAATATAAATGCGTTTACATGATAAGCTTGCACAAAATAAGTTCCTACAGTACCAACAAAACCGAAAAAAAGGAATACGAAAATATCCCCCAATCCGTTATAAGCCAAGGGATAAGGTCCGGCAGTGTAGGCAATTCCTGCAAAAATAGAAAGAATTCCGATTAATAGAACAATAATTCCTCCTGTAAAAACTAAATACATTCCCAGTAAAAATGTAGTAATAAAAGTAAAAAAAATAGCCCACTTCATTTCTTTAACACTAATCAATCCTGCGGCCAAAGCTCGTCTTGGTCCTAACCTATCTTCTCTATCGCTGCCGGCTAAAAAGTCGTATAAGTCATTTACAAAATTAGTTCCTACTTGAATTAAAACCGAACAAACAAGAGCTATTAAAAAAGCAATTAGATTAAACTTGCCGTCTTTAATTGCCACGGCAGTACCTACTAACACCGGAGCGATTGCTGCAGGTAAAGTTTTTGGGCGACTTGCTAAAATCCAACTTTCAACTTTAGTAATATCTTTTGCTATACCGGAACTCATATGCTAAGGAACTCGCGGAAATTTTGAGAAATCGGGTTTTCTTTTTTCGTTATAAGCATTTCTGCCTTCTTGGGCTTCGTCGCTCATGTAATAAAGTAATGTTGCATTACCTGCCAGCTCTTGAATACCGGACTGACCGTCAAGTTCGGCATTAAAAGCCGATTTTAATAATCTAATTGATAATGGACTGTGTTGTAAAATTTCTTTAGCCCACAAAATTCCTTCTTCTTCCAGTTTTTCGATAGGAACAACTTTATTAACTAACCCCATATCCAAAGTTTCTTGGGCGTTGTACTGGCGGCATAAATACCATATTTCGCGTGCTTTTTTCTGTCCTACTATTCTGGCTAAATAACTGCTTCCAAATCCTCCGTCAAAACTGCCGACTTTAGGTCCGGTTTGTCCGAAAACAGCATTGTCTGCGGCAATTGTTAAATCGCAAACAACATGTAAAACATGCCCTCCTCCAATAGCGTAACCTGCAACTAAAGCAATTACCGGTTTTGGGATACTTCTTATCTGTTTCTGAACGTCTAAAATATTTAACCTTGGAATGCCGTCTTTTCCGACATATCCTTTATCTCCTCTAATCTTTTGGTCTCCGCCGCTGCAAAACGAAAATTTACCGTCTTTTGCCGGTCCATTACCGGTTAGTAAAATTACGCCTACTTCACTATCCTCTCTTGCATCGTTAAAAGCATCGTAAAGTTCTTTAACGGTATCCGGTCTAAAGGCATTTCTAACTTCGGGTCTATTAAATGCAATACGGGCTATTCCGTCTGCCTTATCGTAAGTAATATCTTTATAATCTTTTGCTTTTATCCAAGTTATCATTCTTTTTCTCGTTTTTTAATAAAACACTATTTAAATTTATAAAGTTTCTAAGAAAATATCCAATTTATTAATAAATACTTCTTTATTTTCAAAATGTGGAATATGTCCCGCTTCTTTAATAACAACGTGTTCTGAATTTTGTAATAAGTTACTCATTCGTTTGTTTATTTCTGTATATTTAATGTCTAATTCCCCTGTTATTAAAAGTACGGGAAAACTTAAATTAATTAGATTATCCCATATCGGAGTCATTATACCTTGGCTGAACCCTATTAATAACTTACTTACTTCGTTAACGTTGTTATTAGAACGTTTATTTATTAACAATTCTTTTAATTTATTGTTTTGGTTAAGAGAATAAAAAATCGGAGAATTGTACCAATCTTTAATAAAGTTATTATAATTATTTTTAATTTTATTTACAAGGATGTTATCTTGTTCTATCCTTTTATCCCTTTCATTTTTGTCCTTTATTCCCGCTGTTCCGCTTTCTAAAACCAAAGCATGTACTAATTGGGGATAATTGCAAGCAAATGATAAGGCAGCCCGTGCCCCTAACGAGTAACCGATTAAAATTATTTTTTTGCTGCCAAACGGTTTAATAATAGAATTTAAGTAATTTAATAAAAACTCTTCAGTGTAAATTTCTTTATCATCCATAACCGAAAATTTACCATGCCCCGGCAAATCTATTGCCAGACTTTTATAATGATTCAAGTTGGAATTAATAATATCAACCCAATCGTGTGAGTTACCTAAAAATCCGTGCAAAAATATTAATAAAAAATCTTCTCTTTTTTGCATTTTTACTTTACTCTAAAATTTCTCTCTTAAATTGCGAAAATAATTCCGTATTGGTAAATAAATTATTTTTAACATGAACTAACAAGGGCTTTTTATTATCGTAAAAGTTATTTATTTTAGCCATAAAATCTTTACGATTTTCAATAAAACAATAATTAATACGAAAAGCTTTGCTAATTGCTTTAATATTTTGGTTTTGGGGAGTAATAAAGTAATTATTCAGTAATTCTTTGTTGCTTGCAATAGGAAGCATATTAAAAATGCCTCCACCGTTATTATCTATAACAATTATACAGATAGGTAAATTTAATTGATTTAGATACATCAAACTGCCAATATCGTGTAAAAATGACAAATCGCCGGTAATAAATATTGAAGGTTTATTAAGGGAAAAAGCTATACCTAAAGCAGTTGCCGTATTGCCGTCAATGCCGCTAGCCCCTCTGTTACAGTATATTATATTTTTATTGTTTGTCTGTATGGCAAAAAACTCAGTGAACCTAACAGGCATGCTATTAGAAACAACCAAAGGTAATTCTTTAGGCAGTAAATATGAAACAAGTCGCAAAAAATTCCCTTCAAAGTTAAAGGGATAATTATTTAATATCTTATCCTTATTCGTTTCGATAAAAATATTTTGTTTAATAATTTTATTAAATTCAATACACAAATCTTTTGGTTGTTGCTTAGCGTAAAATTCACTCAAAATATTAACAAAAGTGTTTTCGCAAATATTAAAAATTTTATCTGTGGAGCGTGAAGGGTCGTATAAATCGCCAAATTTATTAATTAAAATTTTCTTAGCTTTGCTATTGGCAAAAAAGTCTAATATTCTTTTATTTATAGGGGTTTTACCAAGTCTAATAATTATCTCAGTAGAAAGTAATGCATTATGGTCTTTATTTTCAAGAATAAGAGGCAAGTTGTTAATTAATATATTATCGGTATCTAAATGATTAAATCTAAATGAGGATAAAATATCTGCATAAATTAAAAAACCTAGTTTTTTTGCTGTTTTATATAAATCATCGTAAAACTCATTGGAATAATTATTCCCTCCGATAATAAATAGACCCTTTTTGTATTTATATAACTCGGAAATAAAAATTTTTATATCATGCAGATTAGTAACTAAATTAGTATTGAAGTTATTATCTTCTTCACAAATTTTTGTTTTAATAATTTGTTGTAACTCGTTTGGAACAAAAATATTAAAAGAATTGGGCTCAAGCGGTTTAGAAAAAGGAAAATTAATATGTACGGGACCTTTATTAATATGTTTTGCTATATTATAACTTTCAGTAGCCGAGTTAATTAAGTAATTGATAGTATCAATATCGTATTTTAAATTACTAAAATAAAAATAACCGTTTATATGGTTAGCAAAAATATTATCTTGGTTAATAGTCTGATTTTCGCCACAGTTAAGTAATTCTTGCGGTCTATCTGCCGAACAAATAATTAAGGGAATTCGACTTTGATAAGCTTCAACTATTGAAGGGTAAAGTTCCGCAACAGCCGTGCCACTTGTAGTAACAATAAGTACGGGGTTATCAGTAGCTTTTGCAATGCCCAATGCGAAAAATCCGGCAGCACGTTCATCTAAAATAACTGATTTCGTGATGTTTTTATTATAATCTAAGGCTGCAATTAAAGGGGTATTTCTACTTCCGGGGGATATAACCGCATACTTTACGCCCAAAAATTGAAGTCTATTTACAAAAACCGATGCAAATAAAAAATTATTATTATAGTTCATCATAATCGTCTATCAGACTAAGAATTGGAATAAATTTATATTCCGTTTCTCTATATTCTTTAATAGGGTCGCTTCCAGCAACTATTCCGCAACCGGCATATGCGTGCAAAATATCCTTTTTAATTAAGGCACTACGTAAACCAACGTAAAAATCGGCATTGCCGTTAGGGCATAAATATCCTATAATACCGCTATAAAGTCCTCTATCGAATTTCTCGAGATTTAAGATAATTTCTTTTGCTTTGTTTTTAGGGTATCCGCAAACAGCAGGCGTGGGGAATAATTTTTCAATTACGTCAAATGATGTTGTACCGGGCTTAAATGTTGCCGAAATATTTGTTAATAAGTGTTTTATATACTTTAAATCTTTAATTTTGGGCTCTTTATCAAATTCCTGATTTATTGTAATATCGC
>DAINPX010000150.1:0-7464 GCA_036743235.1 Melioribacteraceae bacterium | reverse complement strand
AACTCAAAATATTTTTTCATTTAGTTCTCGCTGAATTAATTTATGATATTTATTTAATATTTAGCTAATAATTTCTCAAATAATCCAAAAACATATTAATTGTAAATAAAGTTTAAAATAGTATTAAATATTTATTTGCCTGCTTATATTTTGGATTAATAAAGTATTAACTGCGCCTGTTAGGTTCTTGAAACCTTAAAATATCTTTATTAATTCAACAATACAAATAAAGAAAAAATTCTCGAATAAAAAAAGGTAAAAAATTGGAAAGAAAGAATTAAAAATAACAATCCCCCGTTATTACAAGGGGATTGTTAAATAATGCTAAATTTTATTAAGTCTTGTTGGTCCGGCTTTAATTACTTCTTCTGCAACATTGGCTTCAAAAAGTTTAAAGTTTTCAATAAAACGAGCTGCCAGTGCATCGTACTTTTTCCAATAATCATTTTTATCACCCCAAGCGTTTGAGGGTTCCAAAACATCATTTGGTACATCGGGGCATGTAAGTGGAACAAAATAGCCAAATAGTTTATCTTTTCTGTACTCAACATTGTCAAGTTTACCGTCTAAAGCTGCATTAAGTAAATTGCGAGTATGTTTAATGCTAATTCGTTTTCCTACGCCAAATCTGCCACCAACCCAACCGGTATTAACTAACCAAACATTTACTTTGTGTTTTAGCATTCTTTCTTTAAGCATTAAAGCGTATTCGTAAGGATGCCGTACCATAAAAGGTGCTCCAAAACAAGCACTAAAAGTAATTTGTGGTTCAATTCCCAAACCAATTTCAGTACCGGCAATTTTTGAAGTACAGCCGCTAATAAAATGGTATTGAGCTTGCTCAGGTGTTAATTTTGCAATAGGGGGCATAACTCCGGAAGCGTCACAAGTTAAAAAGATAACATTTTTAGGATGAGTTTTGGAATAACCACATTCCACAACGTTAGGAATAAAACTAAGAGGGTAAGAAGCACGTGTATTTTCTGTAATAATCTCATCATCCAAGTCTATATGTCTTGTAATAGGGTCATATACAACATTTTCTAATATTGTTCCAAATCGTTTAGTAGTCGCATAAATTTGAGGCTCATGTTCTGCAGATAAACGGATAACTTTTGCATAACATCCGCCTTCAAAATTAAAAACACCTTGTGAACTCCAGCCATGTTCGTCATCGCCAATTAATTGTCTATTTGGATCTGCAGAAAGGGTTGTTTTGCCGGTACCGCTTAATCCAAAAAATAAAGCTACATCTCCGTTTTTACCAACATTTGCAGAACAGTGCATTGGTAGAACATCTTGAAATGTGAGTAAAAAATTTAATACTGTGAATACCGATTTTTTAATTTCACCACCATATAGCGAGTTGGCAATAATTGCTGTCCTTTGTGAAAAATTAATTACAATTGCAGTATCGGTTCTTGTACCGTCAACAATAGGATCAGCCTTAAAGCCGGGTACTGCAATAATTGTAAAATCCGGCATAAATTTTTTGAGTGTATCTCTATCTTCGGTCGTAATAAACATATTACGTGCAAATAAGCTATGCCAAGCTTTTTCGGTAATAATTCTAATCGGCATTTTATATTCGGGATCTGCACCGGCATAGCAGTCTTGAACGTAAAGTTCTTCACCTTGCGCCCAAGCTTGCAAACGCGAAAATAACGCATTGAATTTTTCAAGGGCTAAAGGTCTATTATATATTCCCCACCATATTTTATCTTCTGTACTATCTTCTTTTACAATAAATTTGTCTGCCGCTGCACGGGCTGTATGTTTTCCGGTATTAACCAATAAAGCCCCTTCTTTAGCTAATTTACCTTCATTTCTAAAAATTATTTCTTCGTAAAGAGCTTCGTTCGATAAATTCCAAAATACTTTATCAAGATAATTCAATCCTTGATTTTTTAATCTAAATTCGCTTGCCAATTCCATTGCTTCTTTTGAAGCCGGAGTATTAAATTCTAAGTATTTACTCATGCCCAATCCCTCACTAATTTACGGTCACCAATATAAAGTTCATTAGGGCTATTTGGGTCTAATGCCCATTTAATACGTTCAATACCTTCGGTAATATCTTTAATACCACCACAATAGCTTATCCGCAAAAATCCGTCAAGCCCAAATTCAGCACCCGGTACGGTTAAAACTTGAACTTTTTCAATTAAAAAGTTAGAAAGTTTATTACTGCTTTTTTCGTAAGCACTAAAATCGGCAAATGTATAAAAAGTACCGTCAGGCACATAAACTTTTACATCATTAAATGACTTTAGTTGGTCAATCAAAACATTTCTGTTGTTTTGTAATGTAACTCGTAAATTTTCGATACAAGATTGAATTCCGTTAAGTGCACCGACCGCCGCTTTTTGAAGTACAACAGATGGACCGGAAGTTTGATGTCCTTGAATATTTGTCATCGCTTCTATCAATTTCTTGTTTGCAATTGCCCATCCAATTCTAAATCCCGTCATTGCATAAACTTTTGAAACGCCATTAATTACAATTAATTTGGAGTTTTCGGATAAATCTTTTGAAAATTTATACGGATTAACCCATTTTTTACCGTCAAAAATTAGCTTGTGGTAAATATCATCCATTATTAGATATAGTCCTTTCTTTTCGCAGAATTCTACAATATCACAAATAAATTCTTCACTGTACATTGCTCCTGTTGGATTATTTGGACTATTGATGATAACTGCTTTTGTGTAAGGACCAACTCTTTCGGCAATATCTTTTAATGTTGGATAAAATGAACCGTCTTCCGGCAAAACCGGAATAGGAATTCCTCCGCATAAGCGTATCATATCAGGATAGCTAACCCAATACGGTGCAGGAAAAATTACTTCTTCTTGTGGATTAAGAATTGTTTGTAAAGTTACCATTAAAGCTTGCTTAGCTCCACTTGAAGCTATTACATTTTGCGGTGAAACTTTTCTTCCGTAATTTTCTTCAGTATAACGAATTATGGCTTTTTTTAAGTCGGGTATTCCGTCTGCCGGAGCGTATCTTACTTCGCCGCTATTAAGATTAGCTACGGCTGCCATAATTGCATCTAAAGGTGCTCGTGATTTCGGTTCACCTCCGCCTAGGTGAATAACCGGATCTCCTTTTTCTCTTAAAATGGCGGCTTTTTCGTTCAACGCCAAAGTTGGTGATGGTTTGATTGATTTTGCAATTAAACTAATACTCATGTTTTTGCTCTGCTTAGTTTTTGTTCAGTTATTTATGCAAATAGAATATTAATCAAAGTAAGTATTATGGTGTAGAAAACAGCTTTAATCCCGCTATATCGTTTATTATCGAATATACACTGTTAGTTTCATCTTCGGTTATGTATAGCGTTTTCAAATCTTTACCGGCAAATTCTAAATTACTGGGTTTTTTACCGGGAGTTTTTATTTTTTTTATGATTTTATTGTTGGGAGAAACAACAACTATGTTACCGCCGCCAAAATGAGCAATATATAGGTTCCCCATTGAATCAAATGCTAAGCCGTCAGGGTCTCCTCCGGGAAGGTTAACAACAACTGTACTATCGGATAATGTGCCATCATCATTTATTTTAAACCGCAAAACTCGTTTTTTTGCAGATTCGGAAACAAAAATGAATTTTTTACAAGGTCCAATAGCTATTCCGTTTGGGAATCCTAATCCGCTAAAAGCAGGTTTTATCTCTTTTGATTGCATATTAATAAAATAAATTACACCGTCAAGTATATTTTTATCATAAGATTTAGGGTCGGTAAAATATATATTACCTGAAGGTGTAAAGGCAATATCGTTTGGTCTATTAAATTTTTGACCGTTATATCCGGTAATAAAAGTATCAACATATCCTATTGTTGATATTTTTAAAATTGCTCCTATTCCATAATCGCAGGCAAAAATATTACCGTCTTTATTAACTGCCAATCCATTTGTTTTTCCAAAATTTACAGGATTAGTCGGCTTTACCGTCAAAGTATCTAAATTACCGTTTGATAGCTTAGCAATCCAATTTGAATAACAATTGCTAAAATAGATAGTATTATCATAATCAAAGATAATACCTTCGGGAAATGATAAATTTGTTGCTTCTAGTTTAAATTCTACATTATTTGTATCAACTGTTTGTCCCAAAAGAGAAAAATTTAAGATTACCAAAAATAAAATATGTCTCATCATTATTACCGTTAAGTGTTATGATTAAAATATGAAAATTATATTAAATATTTATTATTTTTTTTAGAAAATATAAATTATTTTAAAAATACAAATTGGAGATTTTATGGTAAACATAATTTTTATTATCATTCTTGTGGCTCATGCAATTGCACATTTGCCCGGATTTGTAATGTCTTTTAAATTAGCTAAAATTAAAGAATTGCCTTATTCTACAAAAGTGTTTTTCAAAAAAATAGAAATAGGGGAGATAGGAATAAAAATTTACGGTTTGATTTGGTTAGTTTTATCTTTAATATTTTTTACAGCCGTTATTTTAATTATTTTTGAAATGCCGGTATTTAAAATAACAATTATTACAGCCTCTATTTTATCTTTTCTTATATCTGTTTTAGGGCTGCCCGAAACAAAGTTTGGGATTATAATAAATTCATTAATAATTTTTTATTTAATAATTTTTTAGAAAAATATATTTGTTAATGTACTTATAATAAAATATTAAATAACTACACGTTATACTTGTCCTAACCAATTATTGTTATTTTTAAAAAATTGTTCCTTAATTAATTTTTCTTCCATTTCATCAAGTTTACCTTGTTCTATATATCCAATATTATTTTTCAGATGTTCAATATTTGTCGTTCCAACTATTGCACAATTTACGCCTTCGGAAAAAGCTGAAAATCTTAAGGCTTTATTAAACCAGTTGCTATTGTTGGTAAAGCCCATTATTTGCCATCTTTTCCAATATTCTTCAACATACTTTCCAAATGGCTGATCATTATATAACCATGGGGCATTTGCAATAGAACGTTTTGCAATAACTCCAATCCCTTTTTGTATTGTTATTGGAAAACATGTATATAAATTGTTTTGGTCGCATATATTAAAAGAAGTTTGCACCGAATCAAAAAAATTACAATTTATGGCATAAAGTAACTCTTCATTTTCTCCTGAATATGCTGCACATCTAATTTTCCCTTGTTGTTTCATTTTTAGTAAAGCATTAATTACTTCACCGGTTTTTAGAATGTTAATATTACATGAATGAAGATGAACAATATCAATAAAATCGGTTTTTAATTTAACGAGGGCTTCTTCTATACCTTTTACTACAGCGTTAAAACTCCAGTCTTCTTCTTTAGATACACCGTATCCAACTTTGGTAGATAAAATATATTCTTTTCTTCTATGTGAAATAAATTTACCGATTCTTTCTTCAGATGCATAATAACCTCTTGCGGTATCAATTAAATTTATGCCGTTATCCAAAGCGAAATTTAATAATTGTTCAACTTTTTTATCATCAATGCTATAATCACCAATTTCACCAGCACCAAAACCAAGTTTTGAAACAGTAATTTCTGTATTTCCAAATTTATTGAATATCAAGTTCACCTCAAAAAAATAATTAAGCAAATAAAAAAAGCTGTACTCAAAAACATTAGTTTTAAGTACAGCTGAAATTTACATGTGGTAAAGAATTATTTTAAAACCGAAGTAACTTTTTCAGCAGCTTCTTGCAACGATTTTGCGACTTCAAAATTTAAACCGCTTTTAGCGAGTAAAACGCCTGCTTCTTCTGCATTAGTTCCTTCCAAACGTACAACAACCGGAACTTTTACTTTTACTTCTTGTACGGCATCAATTACACCTTGGGCAACTCTGTCACAACGGACTATTCCGCCAAAAATATTAATTAAAATGGCTTTAACATTTGGGTCGCTTAATATTATCTTAAAACCGTTTGCAACAGTTTCTTTATTTGCACCACCGCCTACATCAAGAAAGTTTGCCGGTTCGCCGCCTGCTAATTTAATAATATCCATTGTTGCCATGGCTAAACCTGCACCGTTTACCATACATCCAACATTACCATCCAATTTGATGTAGTTTAAGCCAAATTTGGAAGCTTCAATTTCCAAGGGGTCTTCTTCGTCTAAATCACGCAATGCCAGAATTTCGGGATGGCGATATAATGCATTATCATCAAAGTTCATTTTTGCATCTAATGCCATTACTTCACCTTCTTTTGTAACAACAAGAGGGTTAATTTCGGCAATTGAAGCATCGCTTGCAATATATGCTTTATATAAGTTTATTAAAAAGCTTACGGTGTTCTTTAATTGAATTCCCGATAATCCTAAACCAAACGCAAGTTCTCTTGCCTGATGTGCTTGTAATCCGATAGCCGGGTCAATTGTAGCTTTAAGAATCAACTCGGGATTTTCAGCTGCAACCTTTTCTATCTCCATACCGCCTTCTGTAGAAACCATCATAACGTTTTTAGATTGAGCTCTATCTAATGTAATACCTGCATAAAGTTCTTTTTCGATATTTACACCTTGTTCAATTAATAAACGTTTTACGATTTTTCCTTCAGGTCCGGTTTGGTGTGTAACCAAACACATACCCAAAATTTGGTCAGCTAATTGCTTTACATCATCAAGTGATTTAGCAATTTTAACACCGCCACCTTTTCCTCTTCCGCCGGCATGAATTTGAGCTTTAACAACCCATAAATTTCCGCCTACAACATCTTTTGCTACACTTACAGCCTCATCGGCAGTAAAAGCAACTTTACCTATTGGCACAGAAACATTAAATTTTTTTAAAATTTCTTTTGCCTGATACTCATGTATCTTCATTTTAACCTTATATTATTTTTTGAAAATCTTTTTGCTTACCATTTTGGCTTGTAGGAATAATAATAGGTAATCTCTTCCGCCGGCTTTACTATCTGTTCCGGACATATTAAATCCTCCAAAAGGATGTCCGCCAACTAAAGCTCCTGTGCATTTTCTATTTAAATATAAATTTCCTACAAAAAACTCTTTTCTTGCACGTTCAAGTTTTTCTTCGTTTTTAGAATAAATTGCACCGGTTAAACCATAAATTGTATTATTTGCAATTTTTAAAGCATCGTCAAAGTTTTTAGCTTTAATAACTGCCAAAACCGGTCCAAATATTTCTTCTTGTGATATTACTGCATCCGGTTTAACATCAACAAAAACAGTTGGTTTTATGTAAAATCCGTTTCCTTCAGCTTTTTCTCCGCCATTCAATAATTTACTTTCTTTTTTACCTGTTTCAATATAATTTAAAATAGTTTTTTCTGCAGCAGCCCCAATAACGGGACCCATTCTAAAGTTATCTTTTGCCGGTCCAACTTCTATTTGTTCAACTCCTTTTTTAAGTTTTTCAACAAATTCCTTATAAACTTTTTGATCCACAATTGCACGTGAGCAAGCCGAACACTTTTGTCCTTGGAAACCAAAAGCTGCAGCAATAACACCGTTA